>JASHTR010000275.1 GCA_030040455.1 Terriglobia bacterium
ATGGGACAACGTATTTTGACCACGATGACTGGCTGGGGACGGAGCGGGCGAGAACGGACCTGAGCGGGAGCGTCGTGGAAACTTGTACGAGCCTGGCGTTTGGGGACTGGCAGACGTGTTCGGGGACGGACGAAAGCCCGGTGCACTTTGCGGGGATGAATCGGGACATCGAAAGCGGCCTGGACTACACGCCGGCGCGGCAGTACACGTCGCAATTCGGCGGCTGGATGTCGCCCGACCCCGATAACGCTGGCGCCGACCCCTCCAACCCCCAAACCTGGGACGCCTATAGCTACGCCGGAAATAATCCCACCACGAACACTGACCCAAGTGGGCTCTCCTACTGCCCACTGAATTCGGACAACACATTCAACCTCTCGTCCTGCATTCCGGACACAGAGTACCAACTCGACACTCTATCAGGTGTCTCGGTTGCGGGCTATTATCACGTTTCGCAGGATACCACGGTGACGGTAACGGCTCCGCCGGGAAACGCGCTTGAGACGATAGGGGCCAATGTCGGAATCGGCACCTTTAATCTGATGATCGACAACGCGAACACCTTTTATACGACGCTGACTTTCGGTCAATACTCCCCAAATTTGCCTCATATCCCGGCAGGGTCAGGCATGGCCGCCAACATCGGCGCGATCACTCCGTTGGTTGGGTTGGGGGTCGTCGTGGGCCCGGAGGGCGACGCCGAGGAAGGGGCGAGTGAACTCCTTCCGTTGGGCGAAGAACTTAGCGGACGCGTGAGTAAGGCAATTGAGGCGGCCGAGTCTGGCATTCAGCGCTTCCCGAAAGATGGGATCGTGTTCGAGAATAGGGAAGGGCTGCTCCCCGCGGAACCCGAGGGCTACTACCACGAGTATACAGTTGACCCGATCGGAGGTGTGTCGGGGCGCGGTGCCGAGAGAATAGTCACCGGTGAGCGCGGTGAGGTTTACTACACTAATAACCATTATAACTCGGGCACCTTTGTAAGGATCAGATGACGGGAATGGCGGAGAAGACATCACCAAACGAAATTTTTGAGAGGCTTACAAGGGCCGACGTGTTCGTGCTGGACCCTGGGCAGGAGGCGAAACTCCTGCGCCTCGCCGAAGGTTTGGGTTTTCGAGTTTTCCTTATCGACGCCGAGCATGCAAGGTCGAAGCCTGAGCTTTTAGCGGCTTTTGCGGATACACTCAGTTTCCCGGAGTATTTTGGATATAACTGGGACGCTCTTGATGAGTGCATTCGGGACTTAGGTTGGCTGGAGCGTGGAAATTTTCTATTGGCCTTCCGAAGAGCCAGCCGCCTCTTGGGTCTCGGTGCAAAGGACTTTGTGGTCCTTGTCGATCTTCTTCGTCAGGCAGCTCTCTTCTGGAAGGCGGACGGCGTAATCTTCTCAGTTGTGCTGTTAGGCGGGGCAGACTTGGCCGATGCTGTGGCGCGTACAGTACCAGAGGGCGGGTAGCAGGTAGCGCAAACTTGTTGTTTAAGTCTGCGGTATTTCTGGTGCTCCCAAGAAAAGCCGCGGAGTTAAGTGGCGGTGTTTCCGATGCCAGCGTTCCCTTGATCGGTCTCGTGGCTGCGGGCGTAGGTTTAGCCAGCGATGCGATAGAAGAAGGCATTGGCGCTCTCGGGCGGATGCTCGGTATCGGCGGCGAGGAGACGACACCGCTCGTAACCGCGACCGCCACCAGTATCACGCCCGAACTCGCAGAGGCCGGCGAGGTGGTACAGAAGGCGACCGCTGCGGTTGGAGACCAGACCGTCACAGTTAGCAGCGAGGGCGTGGCGAGGCAGGCCGCTGACGAGTTCCTCGGACCTGGAAAGCAGCCCCTTATCCAGAATTACGGCAGCCGTGCCGGCCAGCAGATCGGATGGAAGAGTGCCGACGGCCTGAGGATAGTACGAATAGACACTGGCGCAGCGAGTCCCCACTATAACTTCCAGAACCTCGCAACCGGTGGGAACCTCCACGTTCATTTCTGACCCGGGTTTGGGTTATGCCTTCCTATGATTTCGACAAACTCCGTGAGTTTCAAGGCAAACTCGTTCGCATTGCGACGACGGAGGGCGAGATCATAGCTGCGAAAGTGCTGTCTGTGGATGAGGAACATCAGGACGTAGTGCTAGAGGTCCTAAGCACTAACCAGCCTGAGAGGTACGAGCGGTTAGGGAAGCGGCACCTCGAAGCAGGGTGGGTGATGCCTTTCGAATACATCTTACATATCGACTTCGAAGAGAAGCAGGGTGGGTAGCCCGAGCTAATCGGCCTCGTGCCAGCGGGTAGCGGATAGCCACGGCATGGTTCTTGTGCCGTGGGTTTGAAATGGGACCGGTGATAAGATGGCAGCGTGTCGTATGTTCGTCGGCGGCGGGTCGCGGAGATGCAGAATGGGGCGGAGTTGGAGGAGTATTATTACGACCCGGCGGGGCATCGGATCACCGTGGCCGATGGGAGCGGGAACCTGGTTCGGAATGAGATTTACGCGGGGAACCAGCACGTGGCGACGTATGCGAATGGGACAACGTATTTTGACCACGATGACTGGCTGGGAACGGAGCGGGCGAGAACGGACCTGAGCGGGAATGTCGCGGAAACTTGTACGAGCCTGGCGTTTGGGGACTGGCAGACGTGTTCGGGGACGGACGAAAGCCCGGTACACTTTGCGGGGATGAATCGGGACATCGAAAGCGGCCTGGACTACACGCTGGCGCGGCAGTACACGTCGCAATTCGGCGGCTGGATGTCGCCCGACCCCGATAACGCTGGCGCCGACCCCTCCAACCCCCAAACCTGGGACGCCTACAGCTACGCGCTCAATAACCCTACAACGCTGACTGACCCTGAAGGTACGAACGTCCACGTCTGCGTGGACACCGACAACGGCAACAACAGCCAGAACTGCTTTAACCTCAGTGACGAGCAGTACGCGAGTCTCTTGCAACAGCAGAACGGCCAGCAAGGGATCGGTCTTCCCACTGGGAATTTTCCGACGGGCAGCATTACCTGCGGCGGCCAGGTCTGCGGCACGGTCAGCTACTACGAGCAGGGGCTTGAAGACCAGACGGCCAATCTGTTGGCGTTTGCTGGTCTCGCCGAGGGCGTAGCCAGGGGTGCCATAGCCTTGGGCGAGGAAGGCTTTAGTGCCCTGGGCCGGATGATCGGCGTCGGTGGCGAGGAGGCAGGGAGCACTGCGGGAGTCCAGGCACTGAATATTGGCCGTTTTGTCACGGGCCAGGCCCTTAAGCGGACGATACAGACGGCGGACGGTCCTTTGGACATCACCGCCACCGTTGAGGTGAGAGGGTCTACAGTAGTCTTGAGAAATTTCTCAGTTGCATCGCCGGGCGGTGTCGGTGTGAATACAAACCCAGGCGTTATTCAGCTCAAGGCGGCCTTTGACGCGCTCAAGGGAGAGTTTGCGGCTGATGGCTTCTCTAGGCTGATCGTCCAGGGCCTGAGGATCACAGGAGCCAATGCGCACGTTATATCAACATCCCGCTTAGGCTGCCGTGAGGTCTTAATGAGTCACTCCAAGCGAAGCGAAATCGAGGAGGATCTCATCGGGTTGAAGAAGGGCGGCGCCGACATTGAAGCGCTGCTCGGCTTCATGAGGGAGAGGGGGCTGAGTCAGATCGATTCGTCCCTCATGCTTGCACGAATATGCCGCTTGGACCACGGACAGGCCCTGAAGACCGTGTTTGAGAGCAGCACTTGGGCGGACCGCCTGGAGGACAACATCAAGCTACAGCAGCGGGCGATGCAGGCGTGGATCGAACTGAGCAAAGAGGGCGACCCTAACTTCAAAATCGAGGTCGAGTGGGAGCCCGAGTCCCCGGAAGACGACGAGGCACCCGGCAAGAAGCGGTAGCTGGCCAAGCTACGGCACGGTTCTTGTGCCGTGGGTTTTACTCGGCGATGTTCTGATGCCGGATCACTGGCACGCGCTGATTGGGACGGGATATCTCTTGACGATCTCGCGCGCGGTGCAAGACGTGAAGTGGCTTTCAGCTCGGGCGTTGAACGGGGCGCGAGCAAGCTCGGGGCCGGTCTGGCAGCATCAATTTGGGAACGATTTGTGTGGCACAGGAAAGAATACACGGATCGGCTGATGTGAATCCTGTGCGCAAAGGATTGGTGGCTAAGGAAAAGCTCACGGCACCAGAACCGTGCCGTAGCTACGCGCCATTGCCCTGGATAACGTCATGCTGCCCGAAACGTACCGGGGCCTAGGCACCATAGCCGTGGCCCACTGAAGCAGTTGTACAGGGCATCTTCGACGGGCTGGTGAACAACCAAGAAGACATCTTTCCCGACCCAGTGTCAAAGTCGATCGCCGATGGATGGCGCAATGGAGTAGCTAAGGCGTTCGAGCGCCAGTATGCAGGGTTCGTGCCGCAGAGTGCAGCGGTTTAAATGACTCAACTGCAAAGATGAAGGAGGTTCGAATCGTGACAAAGCAGGGCTTTTCTACATCGTTCACAGTTGATCAGACTCCCGATCAGGTCTTTGCGGCAATCAACAACGTCCGCGGGTGGTGGTCGGGAGAGATCGTCGGCGATACCAACAAAATCGGGGCGGAATTCACCTACCGTTACAAGAACATGCACAACTCCAAACAGAAGATCACGGAGTTCGTACCTGGCAAGAAGGTCGTCTGGCATGTAACAGGAGCTGAATTGACTTTCGTCAAGGATAAAAAGGAGTGGATTGGCACCGACATTGTCTTTGAGATTGAAAAAAAAGACGACAAGACCGAGGTCCACTTTACACATGTCGGCCTTGTTCCTGCCTTTGAATGCTACGGCGGCTGCTCCGGAGCGTGGGGCGCGCTCGTTGATGGCAATCTGCGGAAGCTGATTGAGACCGGGAAGAACCAGCCAGACGCGTTTGCGTAAGAGAGCCAAAGGACCAATTTGGGTGCGCGCTATTACGCGCGGTAAATACAAATTCAAATCCACGAAGGGTGGGAGGAGCAAGTAGCGTAGACTTGTTGTTTAAGTCTGCGGCATTTCTGATGTTCCCAAGAAAAGCCGCGGAGCTGAAGAACAACTCCGCGCTACCACCTCTTCCACCGACCAGAACGGCAACTCGACTACTTACAGCGGGTAGCCACGGCACGGTTCTGGCGCTGTGGCTACCCGCTTCACCCCAGGGGATCACCGCACGGCCGTCAAAACGCAAGGCCGTTTACAAATCAACTTCCAAGCCAACGATTTCA
>JASHTR010000276.1 GCA_030040455.1 Terriglobia bacterium
GCTGGCGTTGATGCCCCGGTGAAAGGCATCGACGAAAAACGAGGCGTTTTTACCCAAAGGTCCACCGAGGTTTCCGTTCATAAAATCCGAGTGATACCCCGGCACTTCGGTGATAAACGGGTTCCGCGAGTTGAATGACGAATCGTTGCCATCGGCAAAGAAGCTGCCGTGGTAGTGCGACGAGCCCGGCTTCGTGATAATTTCGATTCGGCCATAGCCCACCTTATCGTACTCCGCCGAGAAAGGATTCTGGTTGATGTGAATCTCGAGAATGTCTGACTTTGGGGGAAGCTGACCACCCGTGAAGCCGTCAATATAAATCTGTCCGCCGTTCGGACCCGCGGCCGGTCCTGCCAGCGCTTCAAGCTCGGCCTGCAACTCGTCGGGGTCGTCGGACAAGGATTGCAGCGCCTTCCCGGTAATCACCACGGCACTTGCATTCTCCTCGGGATTGACGCTAAGGTGGGTGGCTTCCGCTGAGACAGTCACCTGTTCCACTTGCTGCTGGATCTTCAAAGAGATTTTAAGTTGACGAACGCGGCCCGCAACGACCACGATGTTTCCTTGCTGGAAAGGCGAAAAACTGGGCGCCTCAACGTGAATCGTATAGGTGCCCGGGGGCAGTCCTTTGATCTCATAAGCCCCGTTCCGGCTTGTCTTCGCAGACGCTTTCTGTCCGCTAACGCTTGAAACCGATACGGTGGCTCCTGGCACGGCGGCGCCGGAGGGGTCCACCACCTGCCCGCGCAGGGCCCCGGAAGAAGATTGCGCCAAAAGCTGACCCGTGACGAGCAGCGGAACGCAAACCCACAACGCGATCAAAGAACGAAAAACTCGAAACTTCATTCTGTACCCCCTGAAAAATTTTGCTGCATTGGCCGGCATCAGCGTGAAGCGGGAGCCTGCTGCGTCGTCGCACTGCTGCCGCCCTCCGCCGCTTCTTCTCCACCCCCTCCGGAGGTGCCGAATCCACTCCAGAGTGATTGCAGGGCTGACGCTTGCTTTCCGGCCGGCGCGGCCGTCAAGATAGGGCCGGCCCCACTCACAAGCTTGATGGCCGTGGCGGAGCCGGCGGTAGCGCCTTCGGTTGAGACAATCATCACTACGTCGCCCTTGTGCAAATCATCGATTTTGATCGGTGGCAGGCTACGCACAATCTGGTTAAATTGCTCCGCCTTCTCCGGCGAGACGGCAGGAGAGGCCTGAGAGGAGCTCCCGGCCGCGACCGGATGCCCGCCTGGAGCGGCTTGCTGCTGAGTCGCCGCCTTTGGCCGAAGCCGCAGGGCGATTGTTTGCGCCGTACTCTGCGGCAGCTCGCGCAACTGAGAGTCCGGAGTAAACTTAACCACTACAGGCTGCTTGGTGAGGCGGTCCATGACGGTGACATCATTCGCACTGTCGTCCACAGCTAACACCGTCCCGGCAATGTTGCGAAATGACCCCGAGACAATCTCTGTCGCATTAAGGGCGGTATCGTCTGCGCTGAAAGTCCCGCGCGCGCGAAGTTGGTCACCCGGCTTGATCTCAGTAAACACACCGGGTTTCGCGTCTTGAAACTTTACCGAGCCCGGTGCATACCGGCGCAGGATCGTGCTGGGGGTGGTATGGATGTTGATTGTTTTGTTGACGCCGCCGACCCGAGACGTAATAGTGATGACTCCCGTGGCGGCGTCAACGGCTTTCACCAGGCCGCCCACTCCATTTTTTTCCCAATCCGTTTCTTCGTTTTCTTGCTGCTGCGCGATGTCACTCCGTTTGATCGCGATAAGGGAGAAGGCCGCGACTGCCTTACCCCCTTCCGACGACGTCCCAATAATCAGGACTCGGTCGCCGACCTGCAAGTCCTGCAATTGCAATGGGGTTGCCCCGCTTAAACTCTTTTGTCCGGGTTCAACGCGCAGCATCCGGGTGGAACTCTGAATGAGCACCTGGAGTTCCGAGCCGGAATCCATTTTAAGCGTAAGGGCAGCGCCTTGTATTGCCTGCACGGTTCCAATCGACTTCACCACAGCGCCCGGGGCCGCTTGTGGCATAGCCGCCGCTCGACCGAAGGGAATGGCCGAAGCCGAACCGGCAAGCGCGAGCCCGATCAGCAAGGGTAAGGCGGCAAGCAGCCCTCTCCTCAAGCCCATCGGTTACTCCTCCGTTCGAGCTCAGGCGTCACACGAAATTCGGATATCCGCTTCAAACTCCGTTTGTTCATAAATAATCCACGGTATATTAGGGTTGACGTAAAAGCTGGCCTCAAGGTTTCAACTTTTTTCTAGTCCTCCGAACCTTAGTGCCTGCTGTTCAGCGTGGTAGAATCTCAGTTTCAGACATCGAAAAAACTGTCCAGTTTACCCTGGAGATACAAGCCTGAGTCGCCATTCAGCGATCGCATGAATGCTTCCTTAAGCTCCAACAGGAAACCGGGGAACGTTTCTTAACCCTTGTGGACATTTGCAGGCCGCTTGCCTGCCATGGCGAGGAAACGGCCCAGCTCGTTCGAAAGCTTTGCAATGCCTAAGCATTCATAAGTTTTTAAGGAAATAGCTGAAAAATAAAGGGTAGCGCTACCGGGAATCGAACCCGGGTTTTGAGATTGAGAATCTCACGTCCTAACCCCTAGACGATAGCGCCAGAAAAATCAGGTGTTAGATGCTTAGGTTTCAGCCGGATGCCTGGAAGACCAAGCCCTGCCCTAGCGCCCCATCACGCTGATAATACCGTTGCTCGGGCCGGCGGGCAACCAGCAAGTTCACCCTACCAGCAAGTTCACCCTCAGAAGGTGCGAAAAAATTAACATCCTCTCGCAAAGACACTAAGACAAGTTAAAAGTTCAAAGTCGAGAGTCG
>JASHTR010000277.1 GCA_030040455.1 Terriglobia bacterium
TGACTGAATCGCGTCATGGGGCGGCACATAGGCGATCATGTTTTGTTCCCAATAATTAGGGTTTGGGGTACCATCGATCATCGGCGCGTTGGTTTGGTCACCTTGCCCGCTGGCGTTCGTTGCTAGTCCCGCCGTCGGGTTGGAAGCATCCGAGTGTTCCATTACAGGCGGGGTGAGCCCCGGAATGACCGTGTAAAGTGCCTCGAAGTTATTATCCGGTGTGAGGGGAAGATCCGAAACCTGGCTGGAAGTTATCAGGTTCGTCACATCGGCACGCTGGGTCTGAAGTGTTACGGGCGGCGTGTTCACAGTGATGGCCTGGCGGACCCTGGCCACCTGCAGTTGTGCGTCCACACGTTGTTCCGTGTTGGTCGTTAACTGGATGTTCTGTTCTGTGAGGGTCCCAAACGACCGGGCTGAAATCGTGACCCGGTAGGTGCCGGCCTGGAGATGAGTGAACAAGTACATGCCGTGGCTGTCCGTAGTGACCTGCTGAGCGATTCCCGTCCCGGCATTCAAAGCCTCCACCTTCGCTTGCGGAACCGGCGCACCGGACGGATCGGTGACCCGACCCGTAAGCGAGCCGTAGAGCACCTGCGCGCGTCCTTGCTGACACGCAACACAGACGACGATGAACAGCGCCAAAACGCTAATGAAGCGTGCGAACACCCGACACGCTCGTTGGGAGCCAAACATCAACAATCGTGCATAGGATGACATTGCCATACGTTTCTCCTCCCGGATGATTTCTATCGCCCCGTATGATTCCATTTCACGACTGCGCGCCGCTCCACCCCCACAACGATACGAGCCATACGGCTTAGACTATTTCTGAATCTCTGAGGCAGGTCAAGCTTGTTCAATTCCTTGAACTGCCCCTTATACTCAAGCCTCTCGGCGTTTTTCACGGCGTTCACAAACGGCGAGCCACGAACAGCTTTCGATTCAGTTTGGTAAAGTTGTCTTCAGGATGCTTGGCAGGTCTTCAAAGATGAATTTTTCCCTGCGCGGCGCAGTGCAGGTCAGTTGGCGGCACTCCTAAGCCGATTGTGGATGCTATTGAGGATGACCAATTATAGTGACAACAAGCGACGGGCTGTGGCCGCCGGTCTTTCGAAGGTCGTCGCTATCATTGGTAATCCTCTGTAAGTGTCACCTTTCGTCCCAGCCTTCTATACACAACGATATAAGTCCGCGACGGCTATTTTATTGTAGCGCCGCTCTATGAGCGGCGAAATTCGCCGGTCCCGCTGAGCGGGACCGGCGCTACAGCGACGAGCGTCGCGGACTTATGTCGCTCAATATAATCCCGTCAGTGCTCCGGCTGGCGCCGGCGTTCTGCCACAATGGTTACTTGCATGTCGCGGGCAAGGCGCACCACCTGCTGCACGAGGCCTCTGCCGAAGATGAGGGGAACCCATCGTTTTTTCGGACGAGCCAGGAAAATTTGCGTTACCTGGTGAAGCCTTGCAAAATCCACCAAAGTCGCGGCCACGTCTTTTCCTTGCAGCACCCTCGTCTCAATGTGCAGGTTCCGGGCATAGTTCAAATTCTTTTCCAGTTCCTCCCCCTCAGCGGCAGGCGTCCGACGGTGATCCAGATGATGATCCACGGAAACGGCAAAACATTCCGCACGGAGAAAGTCTGCTACACGCCTGCCCCTTCGGATCAACATGGCCGTTGAGGGATGCGCGGTAACGTAAATGAGAATACGGTCTAACGGCTCAGCAGAAAGCGCGGTTTCCAACAAAGCGCTGCTGGCAGAGGCCTTGTCGGCTTGAGCTTCTTCCTGAACCGTCCGGCGCAGGTCCACTTCAAGCGCGGTCTCGCGCATCGCCAACTCGCGCAGAGGGACGAGGGTGGATGCTTTAAAGAAATTCTCCATCGCCTGCTGGGCTTTTTCGGGTGGGTAGACCGAGCCGCGCTTAAGGCGGTTGAGCAGCGCCCGGAGCGGCAAATCCACCAACACAACTTCATCCGCTTGTTTCACTACCCAGTCGGGAACGGTCTCTTTCACCCGCACGCCGCTCACCTCCCAGACTTGGTCGTTCAGGCTATCGATGTGCTGCACGTTCATCGTGGTGAGCACGTTGATGCCGGCGTCGAGCAGTACCAGCACGTCCTCCCAGCGCTTCTCCCTTTTTGATTCCGGCGCGTTGGTATGCGCAAACTCATCCACGGCGCAAAAAGCCGGACGCCGGCGGAGGATGGCTTCCGTGTCCATCTCCTCAAACACGGCACCGCGATACTCCACCTTTCGCCTTGGGATCGCCTCAAGCCCTTCCATTAATGCCATTGTGTCCTTGCGCCCATGAGGCTCGAAATACCCTACCACGACGTCCTGGCCCTCGTCCTTCAACTCGCGGACCTCTTTGAGCATATCGTAGGTTTTGCCCACACCTGCGGCATAGCCCAGATAAATCTTCAGCTTTCCGCGTTGATGGGCAGATGAAAAATCCGTCATGGACGACCTCAAACCGGGAAGACGCGCACGTCCATATCCTCCGCTTCCCGAATCAGGCTATCGACAAAACTACCCCAAAGCCGATGCCACCAGCTTTCGTGCGTGCTGTGACCGATAAAAATCTGCGTGACGGCGTGCTGCCGCGCGAACTCCATTACAGCATGGAGGGGCTCTTCGCTCTCAAGAACGTGAATCTGGGCGCCGACTTTGCGTGCCAGGGCAAGATTGGCATCCAGGACCTCCCGATCCTTTGGCTTGAGGTCAGGTTCGTTGACGTAAACCACCAGGAGGTCGCTATGGAACCGGTCCGCATTGCGCCGTCCGCTCTCAATCATCCGGCTGGCGTTGCCCCGCGGCGTAACGCACACCAGGAAGCGTTCGTGAGCCCCGAAGAGCGGCACCACCCCCTGCCGTTCCCGGTCACTCTCACGCTGGTGGTCCACTACTTCAGCAGCTAGCACCAAGGCAATCTCCCGCAACTCAGAGAGCATTTGCTGCCGGCTGGTTCTTCCGTCAGGGCCGGCCTCCTGGCTGCTACGTTCCAGGGCCAGCTCCGGGGGAGCATCCACCACCTCGATTTCGTCTGCCATCTTTACGAAGCTTAGCGGGATTGTGTCGCTCACCTCTTTGCGTGTGATCCGCTCCACCTTGTCACGGAGTTCTTCAATATATTGCAGATTAACGGTACCGATCACGGAAATCCCGGCGGCCAGAAGCTGTTCCACATCCTGCCAGCGCTTCGCATGTGGGGAGGAAGGCGGATTGTCATAGGCCAGCCCGTCCACCAAGCACACCTCCGGATGTCGTCGCAAGATCGCATCCACGTCAATAACGGGCACCCCCTCGTAGATCTTTACAGGAATAATCTCAAATTTTTCGAGGAGGTCATGAGCCTCGTAGCTCGTGACGGGCTGAATAGCCGCCACCACGACGTCTTCGCCTCTGCGTGTGAGGCGGCGATTCGCTTCATCCAGCATCCGGAAAGACTTGCCAACCCCTGAAGCGTAGCCGAGAAAGATCTTCAGGCGACCACGCCGTTGGAATTTCTCTTCGGCCTCCACCCGGCGCAGCAATTGCTCCGGATCCGGGCGAGCTAAGGTGTCAGGCATGGGTGGTCACCATCAACTCAGGTGGAACAGGGCGGACATTGAACCGCCTTGCAGCATCTCCATTATGGCCAACTTTAAGCAAAATCGAAAGTCGTGGTGGGCGTTGCCTTTGGCCTCGCCGGGATGCTTTTTACCCGCCACCGCAAACCTTCCGGTATAATTCTTGGCTGCGCTGGCGCCAGAAAGACGTCCATCCACTCCAGGAGCTGCTCTTCATGGGATTGCGAAAGCTGCTGACGCTTTTTGTTCTCTTAGGTGCGCTGATGCCTGCATTTGCCGCCCAACCGGATTCTCTTCGTCCGCCCGCAGTGCCCCTCGTTACGGTCGATCCTTATTTTAGTATCTGGTCGTTCGCGGATCAGCTTACTTACGATACGACGCGCCACTGGAGTGGAGCGCCGATGACGATGGAGAGCCTGGTGCGGATCGATGGCAAAACCTACCGCATCATGGGTGACGAGCCGCAGAATGTTGAGCCTGCGCGGCAGGTAAGCTTGCACGTCTTTCCTACTCAAACCATTTATGAATTTGAAGCGGGCGGCGTCCGCATCACGCTCAGCTTTCTTACCCCCGACCTGCCCCATGACCTTGATGTGCTATCGCGCCCGGTCACGTACCTCACCTGGACCGTGCAGTCGCTCGACGGCAGGCAACATCGAGTCAGGCTTTATTACGACAATACAGGCGAGTTGGTAACTAATTCTCCTAGCGAGACCGTCACGCAGTTCCTCGGGACCGACAGCAACTTGGATTTCGCGAGGATTGGAAACTACACTCAACGTATACTTGAGAGCGCCGGAGACCGCGTGCGCATCAATTGGGGCTATTTATATGCTGCGGCGCCGCGTTCCAGCTCGACTTTCGACTTTATCACCCAAGCGGAGGCGATCCGTTCTTTCGCACGCGGCCGTCTCCCGGAACCACTTCCCTCAGGTGTCCCGGAGCCAACCGCGCCGGGCATCGCGATGGGGTTTGTCTTCCAATTGGGAACTGTGGAAGCGACGCCTGTTTCCCGCCATCTGATCCTGGCTTACGACGAAATCTATCCTATCGAATATTTTCACCAACGGATGCGGCCCTGGTGGCAACACGCGGGTATGACGGTTGATGACCTTCTCGAAACCGCTGAACGCGAATATCCGCGGCTCGCGGCGCGCTCGGAAGCGTTTGACGAGAAGCTGATAAAAGACCTCACGGCGGTCGGCGGACCCGAATACGCGCAAGTGGCCGCGCTCGCCTATCGCCAGACGTTTGCTGCCAACAAGCTGGTTATCGGACCGGACGGCAAGCCGCTGATGTTTTTGAAAGAAATATCGAGCTGCGGTTGCGCCCAGACGGCGGACGTCATCTACCCGGAATCCCCTCAGCTTCTCCTACTCAATCCCAAACTGCTTGAGTATTCCCTCACCCCGCTCCTCGATTATGCACGGTCGGGAAAATGGCCTTATCCCTACGCGCCGCACGACCTGGGAGTTTATCCGCTCGACAATGCGCGCGTGCCTTCCAAAATGGAAAGCATGCCAGTGGAAGAAACCGGCAACATGCTCCTGATGATCGGCGGGATCGCCAAGGCTGAAGGCAACGCCTCGTTTGCTGCGGCGTACTGGCCGCTGCTTAGCCAATGGGCAAACTATTTAAAGGCGAACGGCCTCGATCCGGGCGATCAGCTTTGCACGGACGACTTCACGGGCTTGCTTGCTCACAATGCAAACCTTTCTCTGAAGGCGATTGAGGGACTGGGCAGCTATGCCATGCTCGCCCGGATGCTGGGGAAGATTCAAGTGTCCGAAAGCTTCCAGGCGACCGCCAAGAATTATGCTCGCCGATGGATGGCGATGGCTGCTGATGGCGACCACACGCGCCTGGCGTTCGACCGGCCTGGCACCTGGAGCCAGAAATACAATCTGGTCTGGGACCGCGTGCTGGGGCTTGACGTGTTTCCGCCCGGTGTCGCCCGGCAAGAAGTGGGGTATTACCAGCGCCATGCCACCGCCTTCGGATTTCCGCTGGATAGTCGCTCGGCCTTCACCAAGCTGGATTGGGAATCGTGGTCGGCGGCAATGGCGAGCTCCGATGCCGCATTCCAGGCGCTCTTTTCCGGCGTCTACAACTTCGCCAACCGAACTCCCACCCGCGTCCCGCTCAGCGACTGGTACTGGACGGTGGACGGCACGCAGGCGGGGTTCCAGGCACGACCCGTCGTGGGGGGCGTCTATATGAGGATGCTGACGCATCCTACCTTATGGAAGAAGTGGACGAGCGGAAACGAATGAGGCCTCCGAGAGCGCGGCCGACCGCGACCGAGACAATGTGAGAAAGTTGGATCACGAGCGAAAAGCCTCACGCAAAAAAAGTTGAAAGTCAAAAGTCAAAGGTTAAAGGACTTATCCTTATAAACTTTCGACTCTCGACTCTGGACTTTCAACTGGTCTTGGCGTCTTTGCATGAAGCTTTGTATTTTTTCACACCTTCAGAGACATTACGTGCCGGTTCTCGCGTTCCACCAAGTGGCCAAAGATTACGTGAATGACGGGGAAGCCATCCGCGCGCTGGAGGGTATCTCGTTCGAAGTCCGGCAAGGAGAATACATAGCGCTCGCGGGTCGTAGTGGGTGCGGCAAATCCACGCTCCTGAATCTGGCCGGAGCGATGGACTTCCCCACGCGAGGTCAGGTGGTGTTGGATGGCATTTGCACGTCGAGCCTCGACGATGCTGGCCTCACGCTGCTGCGGAGAGAGAAAGTCGGGTTTGTCTTCCAATCTTTCCAGCTTCTCGAAACGTTGACGGCGGTCGAAAACGCGGAGCTGCCCCTGCTTTTGGCGGGAAAGCGCGATGCCCGCCAGCAGGCACTGGAGCGGCTGCGGTGGGTGGAAATGGGAGGATTCGAAGATCGCCTGCCGCATCAACTTTCCGGCGGCCAGATGCAGCGCGTGGCAATTGCGCGTGCCCTTATTCATTCGCCCCGGTTGCTGCTCGCGGATGAGCCAACAGGTAACCTGGATAACCTTACCGGGGGACGCATCCTGCAACTTATCCAGCGCCTCAATCGCGAGCGTGGCATCACAGTGATCGTGGCCACGCACAGCCCGGAATTAACGGCGGCGGCAAATACCGTGATGCTGCTCCGCGATGGGCGAATTGAAGACATCCAACATTCCTGAATGGTCCGCCTCACCCTGCTTCTCCGGCTCTTCTTTCGCCCTCTCTGGCGTGACCCCCTGCGCACCGCCCTCACCCTGCTCGCCGTAGCACTTGGCGTTGCTGTCGTGCTGGCGATTGATCTTGCGGGTGGTGCGGCGACCGGCTCCTTTCTTTCCTCGCTCCAGGCGTTGGCCGGAAATGGGGACTTCGAGGTAACGGCAGCAGGTGGCGTTCCGGCAAGCGTTGTGGGCGAGCTCTCCAGGCTTCCCTATCCGCTCCATGTGGAGCCGCAGATTGCGGATTACGCGACGGTAGTCAAGAATGGCGAGCTCGTCCCGCTGCTGGGTATTGACATGGTGGCTCGCGCCTCAGAGGGAGCAACCGGCAACGCTCCGATCGAATGGCTGCAGAAGAACAACTGCATCTGGGTCAGCTCCGGCCTTGCGCGCCGGCAAGGAAAAGAAATCCGGCTCCAATTGAACGATCGTGTCACCAGCTTCACGGTTTGTGGCGTTCTGCGCGGCAGTTTTGGCCTCGCAGCGCGTGAAGATGTGATCGTCATGGACATCGCGCTTGCGGCGCAGGAACTTGGCCGCGGCGGCCGCGTGGATCGGATTCTTATTTCTATCCCGCGTGCCAGCAGACGAACAATAGCCGAGTGGGCGCGCATTCTCCGCCAGGCGCTGCCTCCGGGCATTGATCTTGAGCCGCGCGGGGCGGAGGCGCAGGCGAACCAGCAAATGCTTGCAGCCTTTCGCTGGAACCTGATTATCCTCAGCTATATTGCGCTAATTGTGGGCGCCTTCCTGATTTACAGCAGTCTCTCCGTCTCGGTGGTGCGCCGTCGCCAGGAAATTGGCGTCCTCCGGGCCCTGGGCGCCACGCGACGGTTTATCCGTATCAGTTTTCTCCTCGAAGCCCTCATTTACGGCGTCCTGGGCTCCCTCCTGGGCATCATTTTTGGCCGGCTCATGGCACAGGGCGCGGTCGGCCTCATCGCTTCCACCGTCCAATCGCTCTATCTCACCAGCAGCCCGGGGGTTATTGCCGAGACGCCTGAGAAGATCGCGCTGGGATTCATCGTAGGGATAGGAGTTTCGCTTATCTCCGCCTGGATGCCGGCGCGCGAAGCCTCACAAGTTCCTCCCATTCATGCGATGGCTCGCGGGCGCCGGGAGTATGAAGTGCGCGTGGCCAAGTGGAAGAGTCTTCGCGTTGCCGGAGGGTGTGCCCTGGCGGCGGCCGTACTTTCGCAGCTACCCGCCGTCGAAGGAAAGCCGCTGTTCGGCTATATTGCTTCCCTGCTTCTAGTTGCAGCCACTGCTGCCGCCCTTCCCGCTTTGGTCGCGGGACTGGCGTCTTCCCGCTTATTTCATTGGCTTGCCTGGACGGAGCCCTACCTGGCCTTGCGCCGCCTCGCGGCCTCGCTACGGCGCACGTCGGTTTTGCTGGCTTCTCTCTCAACGGCGATTGCGATGGTGGTGAGCATTGCAATCATGGTAGGAAGTTTCCGAAAAACAGTGGCTATATGGCTCGGCAACGAGCTGCGAGCTGACATTTACGTTCAGCCCGCTCAGCGACCTTCGGTGGACCGCTATCCAACCCTTGACCCCGAGATTGCCCAGCGCATCGAGGCGCTTCCCTCCGTTCAGGCAGTGGACGAGCTTCGCGCTTTTTCCATCACCTATCAAGGCCTTCCGGCTAAACTTGCTGCCGGCGACACTCGCGTTGAATCGCGAGGGTTTGAATTTCTGCCGGGTGAGAACTCCCGGGTGATTTTCAGGCAAATGCAAGAGGGTGATTCCGTGATCGTCAGCCAGCCCTTTGCCCTGAAACACCGCATCCATCCCGGCGACAAAGTGACGCTTCCTTTCGCGGGGAACCCTGTGTCGTTTCGGGTCGCCGGCGTCTATTATGACTATTCCGATCCCCGAGGGACCATTGTGATGGATCGGCAAACGCTCTTGAAATACCTGCCGGGGACGGCTCCTTCGGGCCTTG
>JASHTR010000020.1 GCA_030040455.1 Terriglobia bacterium
ACGCAGTCGATCCGCGCCACCATCGAGCACGGCACGGCGGATAACCGCTCGGACAACTTCTATTCGGTCGCCTACTGGTATCAAACCGAGCCCCATGCGCCTTTTCCGCCTCTGCCTCCGGCCGCGGACCGCATCCCGCGTGTCATTCCGGTCGAACCACACCCGTGACCCGCGTCGAGCACCGGCAGAGCTTTCTAGGGGGGCTGCTTGCTGTGCCCCGGAGCCGGGCGCAGCAAGCAGCCTCATGCTATTGAGGATTACCAACTGAGGATTACCAATTATAGGGACAACAAGCGCTGTAGCGGCGGCCTGTGGCCGCCGGTCTTTCAGAAAAGGGCGTCACTATAATTGATAATCCTCTGTAAAGAGGAGAACTCTCATGAAAATAGCCGCCGTACAAATGGATGTGAAGATCCTCGACAAAGAAGGAAACCTGGCAAGGATGCTTGAAAGGCTAAACACTGCCGCCCGCGCCGGAGCCAGGATCGTCGTCTTTCCCGAGTGCGCTCTCACCGGTTATGGTTACACCAGCGTCGAAGAGGCGCAGCCGTTAGCTGAGCGCGTGCCCGGCCCGTCAACAGAAAAAATCGCTGCAGCCGCGAGCCAGCTTGGCTGTACGGTCATTGTGGGGATGCTCGAAAATGCGGAGGGAAGAGTTTATAACGCTGCGGCAATCGTCACGTCTGAAGGAGTGGCCGGGACTTACCGCAAAATCCATCTGCCTTATATTGGCGTCGATCGGTTTCTCGTCCCCGGCAATCGACCGTTCGAGGTGTTTCGCTCACCCCAGGGCAAAATAGGTGTCAATATTTGTTATGATTGCAGCTTTCCTGAATCCGGGCGAGTGGTAAAGCTTAAGGGGGCGCAACTGCTGGCGATTCCGACGAACTGGCCGGTCGGGTCGGATTCCTGCCAGCACACGCCCTTTGTGCGCGCGACCGAGAATCACATATTTGTAGTGGCGGCGGACCGCGTAGGCGAGGAACGTGGCTTCCGCTTTGCCGGACGCTCTCATATTGTGGATTTCATGGGTAAGATCCACGCCCAGGCGGGTGAGACCGAGGAAACCATCCTCTACGCAGAGGTCAATCTGCCGGAAGCGGACGAGAGCCGCGTGGCGCGCGTGCCCGGCGCGTGGGAGTTCGACCGAATCGCCGACCGTCGTCCGGAAATGTATTCCGCCCTCGTTGAGCCTGTCGCCGGGAGAAAGTGATTTTTTAGCTCCTCAGGTGTCATAATAGTAACGAGGCAGGGCCTTTGCGCGTAACGATGAAACTAACGCCTCCGCCCCGTTTTTGCCTGTCTTTCGAGTGAGACCATCCGCCCCAATTTGGAAAGCATTCTTCCTCATCTTCACGGCCGTTGCGGCGATGACGCCGGCGAGCGCCGCTCCCGTTGACGTGAGTCCACAATTGCGTCTCCTTGCCCGGCGCGCCAAATCACCCCAAGGCTGGAAGGCTTTGCGGCGCTACGCCCGATCAGCCCGGTCGGAAGAACCTCGCGGCCTGGCCTTCCTGGCTCTCGGCTACCGCGAGTATCAAGCCCGCTTCTACGGAAACGCGGCAGATGACCTTAGCGAGAGCGTGGCAACCGGATGTTCTCTCGCTGGCATTGCAGAATATTACGAGGCTCTCGCCCGTCAACAGCTTCACCAGAATGACGAAGCCATCCATGCGCTCCAGGATTTCTCTCTAAAGTATCCACAAAGCGCCTTGCGCCTGCGGGCCGTAAATTTACTGGCCACTCTCCTGATCCAGGGCGGGCGCCCGGATGAAGCGCTGCGAGCGCTCGCTGCAGAACCCGAAACCCGGGGAAAGCCTTCTTCGCTCCTTCTGGAGGCCAATGCTTACGAGGAGGAGCAGAACGATTCGGAAGCCCTCGGGGCTTACCAGGCGATTTACTACGGTTTTCCCACAGCCTTCGAGGCGAAAGATGCTGAAGCTGCTTTGCGTAGGCTACGCATCCGGTTGGGAAATAGCTTTCCGGAAGTGTCGGATGAGACCAAAACCGAGCGCGTCAAAAAGCTTTTCGCGCGAGACGAATTCCAAAGGGCCTTGAGCGATTATGACAGCATGCTGCTCGATGAACCGCGCAGCCCCCAGGTGCCCGAGTGGCAGTTAGGGCGGGCGCGTTGTCTTTTGCTTCTGAAACGATATTCCGAGGCCATCGAATCACTTGAGACGCGCCCGCAGCGCGAGAGCCCTGCCGTGGATGCTGAATGCATGGCGCTGCGGGTTGAGGTCTTTGGCCGCGCCGCCGACGAGCCCTCGATGCTCAGGGCGCTGGACGAGCTTTACCAACGGTACCCGCGTTCTCCTTTTTACGGTGATGCGCTGTTCTTTGCGGGAGGGTATTTCGCCCGGCAAGGCTTCTGGAAGACGGCAGCGCGATATTATCAGCTTCTTGTCCAGTCGTCTCCAGGCATTCCTTATGTGTCGGAGGCGGCCTGGCGCGTAGCGTGGTATGACATCCTGGCCGGGAATGCCGAAGGCGCCCATGCGGCTTTGCTTTTTTTCCTCAAGAATTATCCAGACTCATCTCGGACGCCTGCGGCACTTTATTGGCTTGCGCAGCTTGAGAGCGAAGGAGGGTCCCGAAGCCAAGGCCGGGAGATGGATCGCTTGGTAGTCCATAGGTTTTCCAATAACTATTATGGCTGGGAGGCCCGGCGGGCGCTGGCCACGCCTTCGTCTACCGATACACCCCTCGCGGCGGATGAGCCTGCCTTGCCGGGGATTCTCACGGACTTCGGTATCGCCCTCCCGTCAGCTCCCCCCCTGCCTTTTACACCCTGCGGTCCGGCTCGGCCGGACGCGCTCGTTGAGCCTTCCGCCACGCTCACCGCCATCGGCCTTGAGGATGCCGCGGAGGGCTATCTCGAAGACCTCCTGCTTCGTTATCCCGCGAACCCTGACATCCTTTTTGCCCTTGCGCGCCTTCGATCGAAAGAGGGCGATACCGCCTCCGCCCTGTTCGCGGCGCGAAGAGCCGTGCCTGATTATGAGAATTACAGCTTTAATGAGCTTCCACGGGAGGTTTGGAATCTTCTCTACCCGCAGTCCTACTGGCATCTTGTCCGCCAGTATGCGCGCGCCGACCGGCTGGACCCTTATCTTGTCATGGCGGTCATTCGACAGGAATCCGCTTTCAATCCGCGCGCCACATCCGCTGCGCGCGCGCGCGGCTTGATGCAGATAGAGTCCCAAAACGTCACGCGACACGTCCGCAGACGACGGCGGCGATACGTGACGCGGGAACTTTATAACCCCGCGTTCAACCTTCGCGTAAGCTGCCGCTACCTGAGCAGCTTGTTTCACGCTTTCAATGGCCAGCCGGCAGAAGCGTTGGCCGCCTATAATGCTGGCGACTTCCGGGTAAGGCAATGGCTCGACAACAGCAAGCTGCAGGACCCTTCTCTCTTCCTTGAGACCATCCCATTCACCGATACGCGCGCCTACGTCGAGTTGATCCTCCGTGATGCGGAGATTTACCGTGCGATCCTGACGGGGACGGCAAAATTCAGCCGGTGCAACCGCGAACAAACGGGCGGCTAAAGACTCTGCTCCGAAAATTCATCCACTAGCCCAACTAGCCGGCTAGCCGATTGACTTCAGGAGGGTACCCTGGTACGGTAGTGTCCACCCTAGGTTGAGCCACACTGCAAAGGAGAAATATGCGCCGTGCTTTTTTGCTTTTGATTGCTTTTTTGCTTTTATCCGCTGGGGGACTATCGGCAAACACACTTTTGGTTACGGCATCCGGAACATTCTCGTCCACGACGCCCACTTCAACATTCTCGGCTCCAGGGGAGTCCTGGTCCTTCTCGTTCGAAGTCGACAGCATGCCAGTTGTTCTCAGTTCCGAATCTGATCTCGAATTTTCGCCTAGCTTCACAGACTTTACCTACACACTGGACGGCTCAGCGGTTGCAATAACCCCAGCGAACATACAGTTCTATAGTGCTGATGATGGCGGCCTACTAAACGTGTGCTTCGCCCCCGCATGTCCCAGCTCTTCCAACCCCACCAATGGGTTCGAACTCGAGGGGGCCCAAGCCTATAGTGGCCTGGTGACGTCACCCACAATCAATACAGGCGTTT
>JASHTR010000278.1 GCA_030040455.1 Terriglobia bacterium
AGCCTTCTTCGAAAGTGGCAAAAACACCTCGGCTCCCGCTCAGCCGGTTGAGCAGCTTTCTTCCCTGTGGGAAGCGGTCGATGCGCCGAAGGAGACTGCCGAAAGGTTCCGAAGCGAGCGTCGCGATGGCAAGCTCTCTGGTGCTCACTGGCTGAACTCCTGGATTACCCCCAACGGTTTCTCGATGTCATTTAGGACTTTCGACCCGTAAAACTTCATGAAAATTACTCTGGGAAAATTTGTTATGCGAATTCGTCTCACCGAGCGATCGACAAGGCTGAATCCCTTTTACGCTGTCCACCGCTTGTAGGTCTTCTCTGCCCAAACCAGGGGCGTAATTCCGTACGCCTTCACCGCATCGAGTGCTGGAGAGCGCCCCGGCGGCGTTGGGCGCAGGCCCAACCTGCGAAGGAGGAAGTTAGCTCGATACGGGTTGGCGCGGAGGGGGTCTTTGAATTGGAAGTTTACGCTGAGCGAGACCGACACATTGTCGTCATTCTCGACCCAGTGCGGGCAGTTCACGGGAATGTGGACTCCCATACCGGGCCGGAGTTTGTAAGACTGGGCGCGATGCTGCAGATGGGGTTTGTAGACTGCGGCGTTGAAGTCCACAGCCCAGAAGCGCTCAATCTCCTCTTCCGGAAGTACCTCGCGGTCCTCCCGGTCGAAGACGTGCACCGTCTTAGTTCCGCGAATCTGCAAGAGAAAGTTGCACTCACGGTCAATGTGATAGGTGGTGATACGCCCGGGCGAAGTGATAAAAATGATGATGTCCTCCACCATGATTTGGGATTCAATCTTAGGACCAGCGAGGGCCTTGATTTCCGCCAACCCCCGATCCACAAAAATTCGGTATTCGTGGTCACGCTGGGCAGAAGCGAAAACGAACCATGCGCCACAATTTTCTATGCGCCGCAAGGCTTCCTGGGCAGAGAAGGGGCTTTTCACGATTTCATCCCATCGCTGGCTCACGCTCACGTCGCCCACGTCGTAGTGGAGGTCCTTGGGCCGTGTCTTGAGCGTACGCTCGGCAAGCTGCATGAGCTGCGGAAGCTGAAAGAGAGGGTGGCTTGCCAGGTTATGAGACACTTCAAAGCTCTTCTGATTGAATTTCTCGCGGAATTGACCGGGGTCAGCTACAATCCAGCGGTCTGCTACCTGGGGTTCAGAAATTGCGATACTCGCCATTGAGGAGCCTCCTTTCCTCTGTCGATCCAGCGGACTAACTGATGATGGGCTCGGAAAATGAGATGATTTCTTGGACTGGAGTCGGTAGCACGTTGAATTCGTGGTGTGTCAGGGCACGGCTTCAGTCGTTCCGCTGGGAACGCCACCATCAGGACAGTTGTCCTTGAGGGCTGGCCTCAGCGGCAAAACAATCTCTCGTTTCGCTGTCTGCGTGGCGCTTAAAGCGCCAAGTTGGCGCCACCGCCCGAATGAGTCGAAATTCTCTAACTTCTGGAAAGCCTTCGACCTGCCAAAACTCGCCGCGCCTTGTTGTAAACGCGGCCAGTAAACTGAATGGGGGCGGCAGCGCGCATGGCGCTTGCCTTGGCAGCGTCAAGCCCAGCGTGCTCTCCCAAGCGGGAAGGGCTCAGCCCGAACCTGCGAAGGCAATAATTAAAGGCCCGCGTACGGCCGCGAGTATATGACGCGTCGGTTTGAAACACGAACGTATATGAAACTGAACGAGACCTGCCGGTCTGGACCCAATGGGGAGCATTCTGCGGTTGGTGGAGTCCCCTCCCTGGACCCAAGGTAAATACGTGTTCGCGCGCAGGATCAAGCCCTTTAATATCCACGCTGCCGATGTCAACCCGCCCTCGGATGTAGAAGCGCTCTAACTCGGCTTCACTGGAACACGCAGGTGGATAGACGTGGTAAAACTTTTCCCCTTCGATCTGGGAGAAAAAGCCGATTTCGGGATCGAAGTGAACCGGGGTTGTGGTGGAGCAGGAACTAATTAATATCGCCGATTCCAGACGCTCAACGCGTTCATTGCCAAGGCCGCCCCACAGATCTACAACTTGCTGAAAGAGCGTCTCCAATAAATCCCGAAATCGCGCGTTGTGATCTTCAGGGCGCTTCAAAAGGACCCGGCAACGCACTCGGTCAAGGTTTTCAAGGGCTTCACGAGGGCGCATGCCGCCGTTCGGCACGGAATAAAACTGAGTGCCGGGAGATAGCGCGCTCCCCGCAATAAAATAGTCTCTTGGCGAGCCGTGGAATGATTCGGCGAGGCCCAGCAAGGAGTCATAACTGAATAGGTCCAGACTACTGAGATTGTGGGTGAATCCAAAAGGCTCGTGATCGAAGGATTGCCGAAATATTTCGGAATCGATGTTGAGGCGCGCGCTTGTTTTAACGGATCTTACCACATCATCGGGGTCTAACTTCCCAGCGAAGCTTCTTTGAACCATCATAAAATCCTCCTCATCTTTAACGAACCATAGCCCTGTTAATGTGTGCTTCTAACACCGCTGCTAAATCCTTTACGAAAGGCTCGAGCAGCATCCCGGCAGGGTAGACCGGCAACGTGACAATTTCCTGACCTCCGAGCGCCAACTCCTCCCAGTACACACCAGGCTCGTTGTAACGCGTGTACTGCTTCATGGGGCGGAAGTCAGTGATCACACCTGGATACGGCCGTGGCACATACTCGAGGCCTGCCCGGTCGTTCGTTTCCCAAAGCCGCGCGAGCAGACGTGACTCCGACATGCTCCCTTCCGGCGATGCGCTCAGTCTTCTGGATAACATCCCTTTCCACAAGGTGGTCCGGCTCCGCAAAACGCGAAACTTTCCGCTGAGGAACTTGAGTTTCCCTTCGAAACTCAAAAGCAGGAAATTCTGCACGTGGAAAAGGTATCTTTCGAGCTCGTAATAGATTTTTTTTCGAATCGATCCGGCGCTGAGCTTCGACCAATTGAGAGTGTCAAACAGGGCCAGCAAGGCAACTTCTTCTCCCCGCGTCTTCAACTGCTGTGCCATCTCGAAGGCAACGGTTCCGCCCATACAGTATCCACCGAGAAAATATGGGCCGTGCGGCTGTACCTTTTGAATTTCCCTCACGTAGAGTTCGGCCATGTCTTGAACCCGGGTGAGCAGTGGCTGTTGCCCGTCTAAGCCCTGAGATTGCAGCCCGTAAAATGGCTGATCGGTTCCCAGATAGCGCGAGAGGTCACGGTAAATGAGCACATTGCCTCCGCCGCCGTGAACGCAAAAGAAAGGAGGGTGTGAGCCGCGCGGCTGGATTGCGACAAGCGGTGACCAATTGCCGGCGGGACCATTGAGCCGCAGAATTTGCGCTAATGCCTGGATGGTCCGAGATTCAATGAGAGTGGAGAGCGGTAGCTTGACCTGGAATTCCTTGTGAATTTCTGAGAACAACCGGACCGCCAGCAGCGAGTTTCCCCCCAACTCAAAGTAATCCTGGTCGGTACCAATGGGCCGGACGTGGAGCAGATTCTCCCATATCCTGACCAGTTTGCTCTCCGTGTCGTCTCCTGGAAGAGTAATACGAGGCTTGGCCGGACGCTCTGGTCGAACGAATTGTGAGGTCGAGGGCGCGGGGAGCGAGAGCTCAGAGAGCCTCTGGCTCGGATCGGCAACAAAAATTTGAAGGACACCTTCATAAACGCGAAGTGTTTCCGCAGCTTTTGCGTGGTTGAATAGCGCGGGATTGTATTCGAGCTGGGCGCGGATACCTTCACGGCGTTCGAGAACCCCCATCTGAAGATCAAAATGCGTTCCCAGACTGAAATCGGGCAGCGGCGTGACCGTGAGGTTTTGCAACTGCCGGGGCTGCAAGAACGCCGTTTGATAGAAGAAATAACATTGCGACAATGGATTTCGGCCATGAACCGATCTCACATCCAGCTCTTCAACGAACCCTTCGAATGGCACATCCGTATAGTTGAGCGCCTCGATGGTGACGTTGCGGACGCGATCCAGCAACTCCCGCAGTGGGGGATTGCCGGAAAGAAGGATGCGGAGCGGCATTGGACCGGCGAAGGGCCCAATCAAGGGTTCAGTTTCAGGCTTTCGATTGGAGGTGGGCGAAAGGATCAGAATTTCTTCTTGGCCGGCATACCGGCTGAGTAGGGCG
>JASHTR010000279.1 GCA_030040455.1 Terriglobia bacterium
GTTTGATTTAGGCAGAAGAGACGAGCACCCTCACAGGATGTGTGGTATAGAGATTTTTCACGAATCCTAAACCCACGCCCGGAGGGTGATCGATGCAGGCAAGCTTACCTGAACTGATTCTTCCCATCAAGCTGGAAAAGAGCCAAGAGCGGTTGACGAGTCTGGCGGGGCTGATGGTGCTGGAAGAGATGGCGCGGGCGTTGAGAGTGTGAGAGAAGGTGGACGAGGTGCTAGAAGGTCCCAAGTCAGGGCGCGGGTACGAGCCGCGCGAGTTTGTGCAGCCGGTGGTATGGATGCTGCACGCGGGCGGGCGGCGGCTGGAGGAGTTGCGGGAATTGCGAGTCGAGCGCGAGGTTTTGGAGCGCTTGGGTTTGGAGGCGATCCCGGATGCCGGGACGGTGGGCGACTGGTTGCGGCGCAAGGGTTGACGGGGGCCGAAGCGCTCAAGGCCGTGAGCCAGGAACTGATGGAGGATGGCCTCAACCGGGAGCCGGAAGAGCTGACGTTGGATGTGGATGCGACCGGGATCGAGGCCGAGAAGCAGGCGGCGCAATGGACCTATCACAAAGTTCAAGGCTATAGCACAGTGAAGCGATGACCCTCAATCGCCTGATCTTTCCGCTGTCTGAACACGCCATGCCGGACTGGATGGAGCGCACGTCCTTGAGGGGCATTTTGGAGACGGAAGGTTCGGCTCCCAGCGATGAAGCTCTTTATCGCAATCTGGACCGGCTCCATCCGCACCGCGAAGCGATCGAGCAGGAGTTGGCCGAGCGCGAGAAGACGCTGTTCGATTTGGACGATACCGTGCACCTCTATGATCTGACCTCGACCTACTTCGAAGGGGAGGCCTTGAACAACCCGCAAGCCCAGCGTGGCTACTCGCGGGACAAGAGGCCTGATGCCAAGCAGGTGGTGGTCGGGCTGGTGCTGGACCGCGACGGTTTTTCCAAAGCGCACGAAATCTTCGAGGGCAATCGCCAGGATCGAACGACGGTGAAGGAGATGCTGGACAGTTTGGAGAAGCGCGTAGGGTCGAAACCCGGCTCGACGGTGATCGTGGATCGGGGCATGGCTTACGAGGAGGATTTGGAGCAAATCCGGGCGCACAAATACCATTATTGAGTTGCGGCCCGGCAGCCGGAGCGGAACGCCTGGCTGGCGGAGTTCGAGGCCGACAACGATTGGGAAGAGGTGATCCGCATTCCCTCTCCACGCAATGCCGGTCAGGAAAAATCCGCGGTTCGCATTAAGCGGCAGGTGAAGGGAAACGAAGTTTATATTCTCTGTGTCAGCGAGGGACGCCAGGAGAAGGACCGTGCCATTCGGGTGACTCACGAACGGCGGCTGAGGAGGGACTTGGAGAAACTGAAGGCGCGCGTCGAGAAGGGCCCACTGAAAGATGCGAAGAAAATTTACCAGGCGATTGGCCGGCTCGAAGAACGCTATCCGCGCGTGGCCCGCTCCTACCGGATGGATTACGACGATGAGCAGAAGGCGCTGACGTGGCAGGAGGACCAGGAGAAGAAGGCGGTCGCCCAAGAGCTGGACGGGGGCTATGTGCTGAGGACTGATCGGCAGGATTTGAGTGCCGATGAAATCTGGCGCACCTATATTTTGCTCACCCGGGTAGAAGCGGCGTTCCGGGCAATGAAGAGTTCGCTCGCCGAGCGGCCCATTTTTCATCAGCTCGAAAATCGCGTGCAAACGCATATCTTTCTCTGCGTCCTGGCTTATCACCTGCTCGTGGCCATCGAGATGGCAGCAGCGGAGCGCGACGATTGGCTCCTCGAGCGGTCCGGAACATCCCTGACCTTGTTAGACGGTAAGCAATGACCATTTTGCACCCCGCTTCGATCACCCCTGACCCTACAAAGAGGTGCTGGCGGCGAAATCTGGGATAGCGCATGCGCTCTACGTTTCTCTCAAATTGGTCCACCTCGGTGCGAATTTTCTTGGTGACTTCAGAGCTATCGGATTTGATGCCACGGAGCACGCCGACAAGTTTTTCGCTTTCCTTTATCCAGCAGGCGTTTCTGGTGCAGCTTTCTCCAGCCTTTCTGCTTGGCTTCGTCGTTGGGGTACAGCTTGCGGGCTAAAGTCCCATAGATGACATAGAGCGGCATATTTCTCCTCACCTGAGGTTGTTGGAGTAGCCCAGGCCGGCGATCGCAAGCATTAAGAGAACAAGTCCTTCTGCCAGACGACACTTGGCCGAGAACGGCGCGCCGCGCCACTCACCACTGAAGATTCCCAACACATTCGCGGTCAAAACCATCACGCTCAAAAGTATTCCCCAGCCTAAAGACGGACCTAACTCGCCTAATTGCCCAGCCCCGGCTCCATAGAGAAAGAATCCGCCTATCCATAGGATTCCCATCAGGGTTCCGAACAAAAAGTACTGGGCCGTCCCCCTCTTCACGAACCGTGAGGCGCTCCGATTGCGCCGCAACAGCAAAACTGAATAGCCCGCGTTAAACAGAAACATGAAGGCACAGAGAAAGGCCCAAACGAGGTTGGGCGCCAGATATGCCGAAACGCCTAAAGCTTCGGCCTTTCGAATGATTTCTCCACCGGAGACAAAGCCCAGGTTGCCGCTTGCCGATAGGATTCCTGAGATCACGCAGACAAGAAGACCCTTTTTGTAA
>JASHTR010000280.1 GCA_030040455.1 Terriglobia bacterium
AGGCGTACAAACTACGGTGACAGATCCCGCTATCGCATCCTCCTTCAGGCGAGCCTCTCGCGGAAAGCGCACTGCCGACCTGAAGGCCAGCCCTCCGATCTTTCCCGAAACACGATTTTCCAGCATTCTGCTAGCTTAACACGCCCCAGAAAGGCCATCGCGCGTTTTCCCGGAAGCCGGGAATCGGCAGGCAAGCCTCACCCTCGACGCTGGAGGGTCGCCCGCTGGCAAGGCGCCTGGAAAATCCAAATTTCCGAAAGGTTGCTAAATCTTTAGTACGCTTCGAAGCCTCCCTCACGCGGGAGCAAGCTGCGAAGTGCAGTTAGGACAACGACTGGCTTTCAGAGGAATGCTCGAGAGGCAAAACGGGCAATCCCGCGTTGTGGGTGCAGCCGGAGGCGCGGGTTTCCTCATAGCGGTGAACCATTTCACCACCAAGAACATGCAGAAGGCAACGATGATAAAGTCGATGATCGTATTGATGAAATGGCCGTACGCAATCACCGCCGCCCCAGCCTTCTTGGCGTCCGCCAGGGTTGCAAAGTGTTTCGTGCCGAGGTTCAAAAAGAAGTTTGTGAAATCGACACGCCCCAGGAGCAAGCCCAGGGGGGGCATAATGATATCGTTCACCAGGGAAGTGATGATTTGCCCAAAGGCGACGCCCAGGATGATGCCAATAGCCATGTCGAGCACAGGACCGCGCATCGCAAAGGCTTTGAATTCCTTGAACATGGTTTACCTCCCTTTGTTTTTTTTCTTATGGGATGAACCCTACGCCCGTATTCTCCCTGAATCCCGGAAACAAAGCAATGGCCGCAGCCGGCTCAGCAGGGTCACGTCAAAGTCGCGTCTGTATGGCGTGCGGGAGCTTGCTCCCGCTTTCGAGCCGGAAGCAAGCTGCCGGCTCCTGGCGCCTGCGCAAGCGGGCGCGCGCAAAGCGGCAGCGAGCTGCCGCACTCCATAGGTGCTTCGCACCAGCGGCGCTGTGCAATCTGACACTTCTAGGACTTTGACGCGACCCTGGCCGGCTCAGAAATTCTCGAGAATATCGGTGACGAGGGTGCGGGCAAAATCGCGCGACAGCCGTTCGAGAGCCGGGCGATCCTCCTCGATGAAGGTTTGTGTGTTGGGGCTGACCTGATACTGCTCCCGGAAGATATAGTCCGGGTTGGAAAAAATCACCTTGTTGCTATGCAGGTCGCGAAGCTCGACTCCGGCCACCACTTCAATTTGAAGCGCGGTGGCGCTGCCCGTCTGCGGGTTATAGGCGACCACCGCCTGGCGGATCTCCTCAACCGTCCCGCGCAGGAGAGCGTCTGCGCCGCTAACCTGGTGAACAACACGATAATGCGTCCGCTCAATCAGCTCCTCGGTCACTGCAGCAGTGAGTTGTTGCTCGATGCGAAACTGGGAAGTCTTATTCTTGAAGGTCGGGACGGCAATGGTTTTGACGTCGGGAGGCAGAAGCGCCCCCTGACCCGCAACATGGTAGCCGCAGGAGGAAGGGAGGATGGCAAGACAGAACAGAAGAGGGAAGAAGGTTAACCTGCTCCGGAACTTTCGGTAAAGAGAATGGAAGAGATCGGAAGGGTCTTTGTCACAGGCAGCCATCATGTGACGTGAACCTCCTGCCCGGTGGTGTTTTCCGTCTTATGCGCAGGGGGATGAGAGCGGGGTCGCGATACCAGCCGCATCACCGGGCCGTGGAGGAAATAAACCAAGGCCAGCGCAAGCAGGACAGGCTCCGAATAAGACCAGATGGCCCACACCACCAGGCCAATAAAAATGATCATCAGGTAAGAGCGCCTCTTGCGCAAGTTAAAGGCCTTAAAGCTGTAATACCGGACACGGCTTACCATGAGAAATGCTGTGACGGCAACGATCACCAGCCAGCCAATCCCGAAAACCCAGTTTTCAATGGGATATTTTGCCCAATGCACAATGGCAGCGACTACCCCCGCCCCGGCGGGAATAGGCAGGCCGATAAAGAATCGCCGGTCAATGGTGGCGCCATAGTCAATGTTGAAGCGTGCCAGCCTTGCCGCTCCGCAAATGACGAAGGCAAAGCCCACCAGCCAGCCGGCTTCCATAATGTAATGCACCAGGTGGCGGCCATAGCCGGGGTGGATGGCTTGAATGCCCCATGCATAGGCCAGAAAAGCGGGAGCAATGCCAAAGGTGATAACGTCCGCCAAAGAGTCGAACTCGCGGCCAAAATTGGAGGTGGAATGGGTGAGACGGGCGATGCGTCCATCCAGGCCGTCAAACACGATGGCCCATCCGATCTTTCGCGCGGCGTCGTCGAAGGCCGCCAGGGCTGCCCCGGAACCCATTCCAGCGGCAAGCATTTGCGCCCCACGCAGCGTGGAGAGGATCGCAATGTAGCCGCAGATCAGGGTTCCGATCGTGAAGAGGCTCGGCAGAATGTAAATGCCCCGCCGTCGCCGCGCCTCTGCTGTAGATCTAGGTCTTCGGCTTTGTGAATCCCAGAATGGAGCTTCCGGCTCGGACATAATCCCCTGTCTTTACCCGCCATTCGGTTCCGGCCTCTGCGATCACGTCCACGCGGGAGCCGAACTTGATCAAGCCCACGCGTTCGCCGCGCACGAGCCGGTCGCCCGGTCGCTTCCAGAATACGATGCGCCGCGCCAAAGCGCCAGCGATTTGCTTCACCTGGATCGTTCCCTCTTCGCTTTCAATGGTGAAAATATTGTGCTCGTTCTCCACCGAGGCGTGGGGGAGAGAAGCCACGTGAAATGCGCCCGGCTTGTAGCTCACTCGCTTGACAATTCCGGCCACGGGGGCCCGGTTGACGTGAACGTCCAGCGGCGACATGAAAATGCTCAAACGCCGCGCGGGAAGACCCTCGAAGTCTTCGTCCGCCATTTGAACGATGCGGCCATCCGCCGGAGAGACAATCAAGCCGGGATCTTCAGGAACGATGCGCTCGGGATCTCGAAAGAACGACAGCACAAATATGGCGGCAATCAGAAAAACCACTGCCGGAACGTAAAGGCGCACTCCCAACAGGCCGCCGGCAACCAACAGCAGAGGCAACCCGTACCAGTATCCTTCCTTAACCATGATAAGCTGTGAAGAAATTGGAATACGTCATGTTGAGCCGATTCGCTCCACTTCGAACGGTCCCTTCGCTCTGCTCAGGGCAAGCTCCGCGAAGAGGCTCAGGGTAAACTCCGCGAAGCATCCCGGTATTTGCTGAAAACAAAATGCTGAGATCCTTCGCTTCGCTCAGGATGACAGGCCTTGTTGATTTTTTTACATCTTCTGAGCTT
>JASHTR010000281.1 GCA_030040455.1 Terriglobia bacterium
GGTGCCGCCGGATAAGCAGCTCAGCACGTATCAGGAGATTGGCGAACGGCTGCGTGCCCTGCCAGGCGTGGTCTCGGTGGGCAGATCCAAGTTGACACCCATCAGCGGGACCTTCTGGAACAACACCATTCACACCCGCTGGTCTGATCGGCTGAGCGGGGATGCCGCGCTCGCCTCGCTAAACTACATCTCGCCGGGTTATATCCCCACGTTGCGCATGACTCTGCTCTCCGGGCGCAACTTCAACGAGGATGACACCAAGGCGGCACCGCCGGTAGCGATCATCAATCAGACCCTTGCCCGCAGATTCTTTCCGCACCTGAACGCGATGGGCAGGACACTCCAGGTTGAGGTGGGCGCGTCGGGGAAGCTTGGTCCCCGGATCGAGGTGGTGGGAATCGTGCGGGACGCCAAGTACGGCTCCGTAAGGGAAGAAACTCACCCAACAGCGTTTTTCCCTGCCGCTCAGATCTCGAGGTACACAGACCAGGACAGCTTCGAGCTGCGGACGGCCGTGCCGCCCTCTGCCCTCATCTCGGCGGTTCAGGCGGCAGTGGGCAGCGTGAATAAGCAGATTCCTCTTGAATTTCACACGCTGACAGAACAGGTGAACGACTCGATCTCCCAGGAGCGGGTGCTGGCGCTGCTTTCCGGTTTCTTCGGCGCTCTGGCGCTTCTGATTGCGATGATCGGCCTGTGCGGGACTTTTAACTACCTGGTGACGCAGCGCCAATCCGAATTCGGCATCCGCATGGCCCTCGGAGCCCAGCGCGGTTCGATTCTTCGATTGGTGATGCGTGAAGTGGTCGGCGTCCTCGCGATCGGTGTTGCGATAGGCGTGTGCATGTCGCTGGCGGCTACTCGCCTGCTGCAACAGATGCTCTTCGGCCTGGGCGCGCGCGATCCTTTGACTCTTCTGGTGGCCTCCGGCTTGCTGGCTGGTGCAGCGTTGCTCGCCGGCTATCTGCCCGCCCGCAGGGCAACGAAAGTGGACCCGATGGTGACGCTGCGGCACGAGTAAGGCAGTGATCAGTGATCGGTGGTTAGTGGCCAGTGACGAGTGACCAGCACGGGTACTTCCGCGTGGCCCCGTCATGATCCGCGACGAGGACGCTCAACTCACAGGCTATATCTACGTCAACCTGAACACTTCAAACTATGGCGGCTTTGTCCAGCGCGCGAATCGCTTGCTGCAAGAATTGGCTCCGATCTTATGAAGCCCATTGCCGCGCCGGTCGGCGGCGGCATGATCACTTCGACCATTCATGTCCTGATCCTGGCACCGGTCTTCTTCGCCATTATGAAGGAGCGCGCGCTACGGCGTGGGACGCTACGACCCTCGCAGGAAAGTGCTGTGGAGGACTAGATGCGAGCGGGGCTGGAGCCAAACATGCGCCTTGACGCGAGAATTTAGAATGCTTGGCCGGCAGGGTCTTCACGCCTCTCGTCGATGAAAACTGTGCCGGAATCTTGATCTCTTGACAAAAATACCGGCCTCGAATAAATTAACTATCTGATTAGTTAAATATGTCGATGAAACGGCCGGCCGTTCACCACGATTTGCGGCTCGAGCGGGGCGCAAAAGCCCGCTCGGAGATTCTGCGCGCTGCCGCTCAGAATTTCGCCACGCACGGGCTGGAGGGCGCCCGCACGGAGGCCATTGCCGGGGCCGCGAGGGTCAACAAAGCACTGCTCTTCTATCATTTCAAAAGCAAAAGTGGCCTGTTTTCTGCAGTGGTCGAGGACCTTGTGGGCGACGTTCATCGCAGCTTAATCGAACTTCTCTCAAGCCCGGCGCCGCCGCATGAGGTCGTGATTGAATATCTCGAGCGCTTTTTCGAGGCCATCAGCAGCAGCCCTCAGTTGGGTTGCCTCATCCATCGGGCTGTCTCGACTGATTCCAGGTTGGCCGAGCGCCTGGCGCAGAAGTATTTTATCCCCCGTCTTCAGAAGCTCGTCGCCTTGATCCGGCGTGGAGTCAAAGAGGGTGATTTCCGGCGGGTCGACGCTTTCGAAACCGCGCTTTCCATTAACGCTCTGGTCCTTTTTTCGGCCGTGGGCGCGCACGCCGTGAAAGAGATTGATGGCATCGACCTTTTAGGCAAAGAGCACCTCAGGAGGCGCAAAGCCGCGGTCTTGGACTTTGTGCGCTACGGGCTGTTCCGTAATCCGAAGGCGGCCCCTGCGAGCCGTAAGGTTTTGCCGTCAGCGAGGACACAATGAAACTGGGGCGTTTTTTCGTCTTTCTCTTCGTGATTTTCATCGCCGCGCTGCTGGTCTACCTGTTGACCACACCGAGCACAAAAGCGATCCAGTTCACCGGGATCATCATGGGGAATGACTACATCGCGAGCCCCTTGGTCGAGGGCCGGATCGAGCGCCTGCTGGTTCACGAAGGGTCAGCCGTAAAGAAGGGTGAGGTCGTCGCCGAAATCGATCCAACGGATCTCGAGGAGGCGCGCGATTCTGCCGCCGATAACATCCGCACATTTCAGGCGCGGCTGCGCCAATCAGACGAGACCCGCGCCATGGATAGCCAGCAGACCTCGGCTGCCCTCGGACAGGCGGAAGCGGCGGTCACGGCGGCGCGCGCCCAGCTCCAGCAGGCCAGAGCGAGCCTGGTGCTGAATGAAGTCACCTACCAGCGCGACGAGGGTCTTTTCCGGAACGGGGTTCTCACCGCCCAGGAGCGCGACACCGCCCGGCAGAACTATCTTGGCTCAGAAGCTAACGTGAGGGCGCTCTCGGATCAGGTGCGGGTGGCGGAGGCCCAATGGGCCGTGGCGAAGGCAAACCGTCAGGAGGTTGACGTTCAGCAGGCCGATATTGCCGCGACCCGTGCTCAGTTAGCCCAGGCCATTGCGCAAAAAGATGAAGCGCAAACTCAGCTTGGTTATACCGAGGTCTACGCGCCGGTCGATGGAATCGTGTCGGTGAGGGTGGCGCTTGAGGGCGAAATGGTGCAAGCGGGCGGGCCCATCGTCACCGTTCTTGATATCGACCACCTCTGGGTCCAAGCCGATGTAGAGGAGACATACATCGACCAGATCACCTTCGGCCAGCGGATTAATGTCCGGCTGCCCTCCGGGAATGTGATTCAGGGGACGGTGTTCTATAAGGGAGTGGAGGGGGATTTTGCCACCCAGCGCGATGTCAGCCGCACGAAGCGGGACATCAAGACTTTTGAAATCAAGGTAGCGATTCCCAACGTCCACCGGACGCTGTTCACCGGTATGACCGCCGATGTGCTGCTGCCCAGGCCGGCCGGCAAGCATCGCTGGCTGCATTTCTAAGGTCCACGGAACCCGGAAATGAACGCAATCGAAGTCAATGGGTTGACCAAGCGTTTCGGCGGCTTCGTCGCTGTTGACCACGTTAGTTTCGAAGTCCCAGAGGGAGAGTTGTTCGGCCTGTTAGGGCCAAACGGCGCTGGTAAAACCACGCTGATCCGGATGATGACGACGCTCACGCCACCGACCGAGGGCGTCGCTCGAGTCGCGGGCCACGATGTGCGCGCGGATCCGGACGGTGTGCGGAATTCGATTGGAGTCATTCCGCAGGCGCTCACCTCCGATCCTGAGCTGACGGCCGAGGAGAACCTGCTGATTCACGCCAAGCTTTATGGGGTCCCGTCTCAGCACCGCGCTACCCTGATGCGCGAATTGCTCGAAGCTGTCGACCTTTCGGACTTCTCGAAAGCCCTTGTGGGCACGTTTTCCGGAGGCATGCGCCGCCGCCTGGAAATTGCACGCGGGCTCGTGCACTCGCCCAAAATCCTCTTTCTCGACGAGCCGACGACGGGTTTGGATCCGGTCTCGCGAACCCGTGTATGGGAGATGATCGAAAAAATTCAGAAGCAGTCGGGGCTGACCATCCTCCTGACGACGCACTATATGGACGAGGCCGATAGCTTGTGTCAAAGGATTGCAATCGTTGACCACGGGAAGCTAGCCGCCCTCGGTACTCCGGCGCAGCTCAAGGACTCCGTGCCCGCCAACGAGCTGGTGGAAGCCGAGTTCCTGGGAGCGCCGCCCGACTGGCACGATCAGTTAGCCTCACTCCCGCAGACGGTGAGCGTCGCCGGGCAGGAAGGGCTTACGCGCATTACGTCCCGAAACGGAGCCGAGTCGCTGGGCGAAGTCATGGATCTGGCTCGCCATCAGGGCGTCCGCGTGCGCCGCGTCACCGTGCACAGCACAACTCTCGACGACGTCTTTTTGCACTTTACGGGCCGGCAGCTCCGCGACGAACTTGGCACAAAGCGGCTGGATATCAGCCATCTCTACAGGTGACGCGCCACATCCTGAGGTAGCAATGCGCCTATACCGAATCTTCGCCCTGATCGAGCGCGACATGCGGAAATTCTTCCGCAATCCTGCGCTCATGATGGCCTCCATGATTTTCCCGTTGGTGCAGCTTGTAGTGCTGGGCTACGCCTTTGGCGGCAAAATCACCAATGTCGAAGTGGGGCTGGTGGATAAAGACACGGGGAATCCGGCGCTCCAGGTGCGCGCGGGATTGAATGCCATCGCGCAGAATCCCCGGACCTTTCGCCTCTCCGAGTACCCCAACCTTCCCAAGGCCATGGCCGATCTCCGGAAAGGCTCTGTGAAGGCAGTCATCTATATCCCCCCGGACTATTCGCAGCGTGTCCTGCGTAACGAAAATCCGCGCGTCGCGTTCATCGAGGATAACACCGATACATTTACCGCCAGTGGCATCCAGGAGCGCATGCAGCAGCTTCAGAACAGCCTGAATGGGCCCGTGCTCCCGCCCTTGGAACCCGGCGAATCCCCGGCATCCAACCTGGTCAGCCTATATAGTCCAGAGCGCTTGCCGTCAAGCATTCAGATTCAGACCGTGGAAGTCTATCCCTACATTGATTACATCAAGTACTTCCTGGCGGGTGCCATCTCGCTTTCGATCTTTGTCACCGCCATGATCGGCGGCGGAATCACCTTCATTGATGACAAAGCGCGCGGCCTCCATGAGGGCTATTTGTGCACACCTCTCAGCAAAGCAGATCTGGTTCTGGGACTCATCGGGTCAGGTTCCATGAAGGGGTTGATGGCCGGGCTCATCATCACCATGATCGGCGGCCTCATTGCCGGAATTCCGCAAATATTGCAGCCGGTCCGGCTGTTCTATCTCATCGTGGTCCTCGCGGTCACGTCTCTCGCGATGATCAGCATGATGTTTCTGCTCATGGTGCGAGTCAGTGACCCGCTGGTCCCGCGCGCCATCTTCGGCGTGCTCAACACGCTGCTGTTCTTTCCTTCCGGCGCGGTCTATCCGACGGCGGGCTTTCCCGTATGGTTGAGAGCCCTTTCGATTGTTGATCCGTTCACGTATGTGGTGGATGCGCTCAAAAACCTGCTGCTGAAAAATACGGGATTTTCCGGCATCTCCCTCGACATTGCCATCATGGCAGGCTTTTCCGCAGCCCTGATCACCGGGTGCACCTTGCTGTTCAAACGGCAGATCTAAGAAAGGCAAGACAGAGGAAAGGAAACTTGGGTGGCATGAGACGAATTGACTTGACGGGTTGGATGGCGCGATTGGCCGTAATCGCATTCTTGCACTTCCTATTCTTTGCGCCTCGCGCATCGGCACAGGTTGGCGCTCCGCCCCCGCCCGCTCCGCAAGCCACTCCGCTTCCCCTTTCCGGGCGAAGCGCCGGGAGCGGGGGAGTGACCGCTACTGAAGCGCCCGTACCCAGCACCACCGCCAGCGTGAACACGTTGAACCCAACAGTTTCAGTCGAGGGTGCTTATGCCGGGAGTGCCCTCGGCACTGTCGAGCGGCCATTTTCCGGAAGGCTGTCGCTCGCCGATGCGATTCAGCGCGGCATCCGTTACAACCTGGGCGCGGTGGGCATGGCCGAAGCTCTGAGCCAATCGCAGGGCCAGGCCCGAGCGGCCCGCAGCGCCTTACTGCCAAACATCAGCGCGGATGCGGCGGATACGGAGGAGACTTTCAACCTTCAATCCATCGGATTCACTTTCACTGTCCCGGGCTTCCACATTCCTGCCGTCGTCGGGCCATTCAACGTTTTGGACTTGCGCGGACGCCTTTCGCAGACCGTCGCCGACCTTACGACCCTCAACAATTATCGTGCGGCCCGGGAAGTGGCGCGCGCCGGAGCGCTCTCGGCCAAGGATGCTCAGGATCTGGTGGTTTTTGGCGTCGCCGGCGCTTATCTGCAAGTCATCGCTGCGAAGGCACGCCTCGCATCGGCTCGCGCGCAGCTCAAAACCGCGAACGTTCTCTACCAGCGCGCGGTGAAGCAGCTCAAGTTTGGCCGAGCTGCCCAGATCGACGTGAATCGGAGCCGTGTGGAGGTATTGCTCAACCAGCAAAGGCTGATCACGCTTCAGGACGATCTGGCCAAACAGAAAATCAATCTGGCCCGCATGACAGGATTACCCCCGAATTCGAACTATGAACTCTCGAGCGATATCCCCTACGCGCCCGCCCCGCCTCTTCCTCTGCAACAGGCCATCCAGGAAGCTCTTGCGCAGCGTTCTGACTTGAAGGCTGCCGAGGCTCAGGTGAGGGCTGCGGAAAGAGCACTGGCGGCGGCGCGTGCCGAACGCCTGCCTTCCGTCTCTACCGAGGCCGACTATGGCGATATCGGCCCTCCTTCCGATTTGCGCCCTACCTATACCGTGTCCGCGACCGTCGAGGTGCCCGTCTGGAATGGCGGCCGCACCGCCGCGGATATTCAGCAGGCCGAAGCTGCCCTGGCGCAGCGTCGCGCCGAACTTTCCGACACCCGAAGCCAGATCGAAAGCGAGGTCCGAACCGCCTATCTGGACCTTCAGGCAGCCGCGAGCCAAGTGGAAGTGGCGCGAGAAAATATCGACTTGATGGGAAAGACGCTGCAGCAGACGCGCCAGCGCTTTGAGGCGGGCGTGAGCGAGAATGCGGACGTCGTCGAGTCCCAGGAGTCGGTGAGTGGCGCGGATCTCGATTACATCAACAGCGTCTTCGCCGACAACCTGGCCAAGCTGAGTCTGGCCCGCGCGCTTGGAAATACCGCGGACAGATTGGGTCAATTCCTGTCCATCCAGCCGCATCAATAGCGGCCCGTGGCGCATGGCTGGGCTGAGGGCTCGGGGATTGTTGCGGCGAGTTTTCCTGAGATCCCAGAGCCGTTACCAGCAGCAGAAGCGGCATTCCCGAGAGCACGATTACTTTTTTCAAGTTGCGCATGCTTCTCCTGGCAGCGACAGTACGAATCAGCATGGCGGCTCCGGGCTTCCAGTGATAGATTTACAAGCTTGGCGAAAAGGGAATCACTGCGCGGGGCGCTACCCTCGCCCCGCGGGGCGAAGGGGCCGATTCAGGGAGCTACGCAACGGTCTCCTTCATGGAATTCCCAGAAAGCAGCTCATACCAAGCCATCATCCCTGATGACGGCCTCATGATGGCTTAGTCTGGTAGGATGAACCCCATGCGCGCAATACTGTGGTGTCTGATTTTGATGATGAGTATTCCTTTTCGTGGGATCGCACAGAAGGCGGCTCCGAAACCGGGACCATCTGCCTCGACCGAGACTGAAAAGGCGACGCCGCAGGCTCGGGCCGTCTCAACCCATCATACGGTGGAGATTGCCGGCCAGCAGCTCGCTTACACGGCAACGGCCGGAACAATCATCCTCCACGATGCCAAAGATGAGCCGACCGCCGAGATGTTTTACATCGCTTATACCAAGGATAATGTAACCAACCCCGCTTTGCGTCCGGTGACGTTCAGTTACAACGGCGGCCCGGGTGCAGCTTCGGCGC
>JASHTR010000282.1 GCA_030040455.1 Terriglobia bacterium
TACAAATCGGGCTCTTCCAATCCGTTCGGGGATCACCCACCGAATTTTACCGCCAACCGCTTTCTTATCCTGTGGGAGAAGCCGAAGAATGGCTGCAGGCGAAAGATCGCGGATGGAAGGCAGCGGTCCCAGGCGCCACACCAATTTCTCAATTCGCTCGCCTTCCGCCTGCTTCAACAAACCTAACCGCTGTCCCAGACGGGAAATTGCCAGCAAGCCCCACCCCACTGCTTCACCATGCGCGAAGCGGCGATACCCGGTGGCCTCTTCAAGCGCGTGGCCGAAGGTGTGTCCCAGGTTCAGCGCCATGCGCAGGCCAGCTTCGCGCTCGTCGCAGTTAACAACATTCACCTTCACTTTCGCGGCGAGCGGCAGGATGGGAGCCAAGGCTTGAATGTTATCCGGGCGTAGCGAATCGATCGAAGCTTCGACCTCGCCGAAAAATTTGGGGCCATCCAGGATGGCGTGCTTCACCACTTCGTATAACCCCGACCGGAAATCGCGAGCGTGAAGCGAGCTAAGCACCCTCGACTCGGAAAGCACGAGCCGGGCGGGATAAAAAGTGCCGATCAGGTTCTTCATTTGACCCAGGTTAACGGCGGTTTTGCCGCCGATCGAGCTATCCACCTGCGCGAGGATGGTGGTGGGCACATGGATGTAATCCACGCCGCGCATATACACAGACGCCACAAAGCCGCCCAGATCGCCAATAACGCCGCCGCCGAAAAGAATCAGCAGCGAACGGCGATCCGCCCGCCGCTTCAATAACTGCCCTGCAAGTTCGCCGGCCCTCCGAAGCGACTTTGACTCCTCGCCGCGCGGAACGAAAAGCGTCTTGACGCCTTTGATCCCGGAATCCGAAAGAAAGGCATCGTTCCAGCGGTTCCAGAGATGCTTCTCCGTGATTACAAATGTGGAGGAGTAACGGCGAAGCGGGAAGTCGCGTAGTGCTTCCCATGCTCCTTCACCCACGACAACCTGGTAATCGAAATGTCTGGATTCTACGTGGAAGGTTTCCATCGACGAAAAATCTGCGGCCTATTGAATCACTCTTACTTCCAAATCGCGGAACTCGATCCTGGAGCCTTCGGCCTCAAGGCCAATGTACCCGGTGGGGTTGTTGCATTCCGTGAATTGGCTCTGCTTTTCTCCATTTACCCAGAGTGTGAGGGTTTTCCCCTTGCAGAGAATTTGGTAGGTGTTCCATTGACCGGCGGGCTTGACGTAATTCTGCTCGACTGCCTTGCTCAAGTCGAAGCGCGCGAGCGCTGCATGAACCGGATTATCTCCAAAAAAATAGCCGCCACTCGCGCTGCCCACCTGGGCCTGGTACCAGATGCTTCCGCCCGGGTTGTTTCTCACAAAGATGCCACTGTTGTATTTCGTGCCACCGGGGATTTTCACAAGACGCCAAACGACCTCAAAAACGAAATCTTTGTATTCACGATCATAGCGCAGCCATTCGTGGCCGCCGTTCCCTTCGCAGACGATCATCCGATGCCGGACGTCCAGCTTCCACTGTGAGACCGGGTTCAGAGGGCGCGCGGGGGGAATAGGAACTCTTGTCCATCCCTCCAGGCTTTTGCCGGGGGTAATATCCACCCACCCCCGGGCTGCAATCCGCCTTCCTGCCGATGGCGCGGTCGCGGCGACTGCCAGGATAATGCATATTCCGGCGATGAGCTGTCGCATATAGTTCCCTCTAATCGCGCCAACGTCCAGATAATGCTCATTATCATAGCATTACTACTTCCGGGTCCGTTCAGGGGGCGGAGCGCGGAAGCCGTGATAAGATCACGGTTGAGCCCGTCGCAATCACTTTTCTGCGACTTTTCTCGGAGGCGCAAGCATGCCGAAGGCCCAGCTCCAATACCTGGCGGATGAGCTTCAGCGACTGCGCGAGCAAGGACTTTACCAGCGACTCCGCATCCTTCAGGGCGAGCAGTTGCCGGTAGCGCGATTTGACGGCCGGGAGGTCATCAACCTTTCATCGAACAATTATCTTGGCCTCACCACGCATCCCAAGCTGAAACGCCGTGCTGCCGAAGCCCTGGAAAGATACGGCGTTGGCTCAGGCGCCGTCCGCACGATTGCAGGCACCATGACCCTCCACATGGAGCTTGAAGAAAAAATTGCGCAATTTAAGAACGTGGAAGCCTCCGTGGTGTTTCAGTCCGGCTTCACGGCCAACGCCGGCACCGTAGCCGCAGTGCTGGGCCGGGAAGACATCATCATTTCGGACGAGCTGAACCACGCCTCCATTATTGATGGTTGCCGGCTCTCACGGGCAGAGATCAGAGTATTTCCCCATAAAGACGTTGAAGCCTGCGAGAAAGTGCTGAAGGAAATCGAAGGGCGCAAGGGGCGGAAGTTGCTCATCACGGACGGCGTGTTTTCCATGGAGGGGGATATCGCGCCGCTGCCGCAGTTGGCGGACCTTGCGGAAAAATACGGCTGCATCATGATGATTGACGACGCGCACGCTTCCGGCGTGCTCGGGCGCAACGGGCGCGGCACTGTGGATCACTTCAAACTGCACGGTCGCGTGGACATCCAGGTGGGAACGCTTTCGAAAGCCATCGGCGCGCTCGGAGGCTATGTTTGCTCGACGCGCGACACCATTGAATACCTTTATCATCACGCCCGGCCGTTTCTATTTTCCACTTCGCATCCCCCTTCGGTAGCGGCCGCATGCCTTGCAGCCTTTGAGCTGCTGGATGAGGAGCCGCAGCTCGTTGAGCGGCTCTGGGCCAACACCCGGTTCTTCAAAGCGGGCCTCGCGAAGCGAGGATTCAATACGGGGATGAGCGAAACGCCCATTACTCCCATCATCGTGGGAGACGCCGCGCTGACGCATCAATTCTCCCGCGAGCTTTTTGAGGCAGGCGTTTTTGCGCAAGGCATCGGTTTCCCAACCGTGCCGAAAGGCAAAGCGCGGTTGCGTGCCATCGTGACCGCGACCCACAGCGAGGAGCAGCTTTCAAGCGCGATCGAAACGCTCGGTACGATCGCCAGTCGCCTCAAAATCCTGTGAGCGGAATGGCGCGGGCCTGTGCTTTTTCGGATCCACGGCCTTTCCGTTTTTGAACAAAAAACATCAAAATTCAAAAATGGCCATCCGATCGGCCTGAGACGATGTGAGTTACGATGTACGTGGCTATTCCCCGAGGGCGAACTGCATCTCATGGGTGTTCTGGACCACCTTGGAAGCGTCCAGGATTTCGAAGCGGACGATGCCTCCATCAAATCCGAAATCAGCAATCACGCCGGGGCGAATCTCGTCGCTTTCCTTGATCCGCTCTTCACGCAAAGTGATGGTTACCGTATCCGTTTCCTGGTCATAAGTGACTTTCATAGCGGCGCTCCCTTCATATATTTGTCTATTTTCGACGTAATGTAGACGGTGATCTACTGCGCCACCTGGAAGGTAAACGAATCGCCCGCGCTGATCTTGCTGCCCGGCGCGGGCGACTGGCTCAAAATGGTTCCGCTCGCCGCAACGCTCCCGGCGACCGGGTTCACCGTGCCGATGGTAAAACCTCCGCTTTGGATCATCGCGCGCACCTGCGCGAGCTTCATCCCCGCAAAATCCGGGCACACGTAGGAGGGGGTTTCTTCGCCGAGCGAGACCAGAAAATCAATGGCCGGGCTGCGAATCTCGGCGGTCGAAGCAGGTGGGTCCTGCGCCACAATCTGGCCGGTTCCGGTTGACGGCCAATGCACTTCCACCAAGTCGCCGACGGTCAATCCCCTTTCCACCGCAAGGATCTGCGCCACGCGCACACTGGAGCCGATGAGATTGGGCACCACAATGCGCGGCGGGCCCAGGCTGACCAGCACGTGAATGTGTTGTCCGGCTTTCACCTTCGTGTCGGGCGGCGGCTCCTGAGAAATGATCTCGTTGAGCGCGTACTTGTCACTGAAAAGCTTATCTTCCACCCTCACCTCGAGCCCCATCTCGTCCGCCACGCGCTCGGCTGTTTCCAGGTTAACACCCATCAGTCTCGGCAGCGTTTCCTGGTTTCCCTGAATGGTAAGCTTAATGGTTGTGATGGCGCTAACCACGACCACCGCGGCAAGGAAGGTGAAGAGCAGAAAAATCCGGAATAAAGATCGAATCCGTTCGACGAGGCGCATCGGCATGGCAAACTCTCACGATTCTAACATGCGGTTCAGGCTGGCGATGCGTTACAACTGAGCACCGTTTTTCAGGCCCTGTGCAGGTTCATCAGCAAATGCACGAGCGCGCGGACGGGATGCCCCGTCGGCCCTTTGGCCAGGTAGGGCTTTTCCTCGTAATTCCACCGGGTTCCGGCAATATCAAGATGCACCCAGGGCGTATCCCCCGCGAATTCCCCCACAAACATCGCTCCTGTAATGGCTCCGCCGTAGCGGCCTCCTGAGTTCGCGATGTCGGCAATGGAGCTTTTATAGAGGTCTCGGTATTCGTCGTCTACGGGCAGCTCCCACATCCTTTCACCGGTTGCGGCGGCGCTCGCCAGCACGCGGCCAACCCATTCCTTGTTCCATCCAAAAACGCCGGTGGTGATGTTGCCGAGGGCGATGGTTACGGCGCCGGTAAGCGTGGCGGCATCAATCAGGACGTCGGCCCCCCGCAGCCGGGCATAATGCAGTGCGTCGGCCAGCGCCAGCCGGCCCTCGGCATCCGTATTGAGAATCTCGATGGTCTTGCCCGACATCGACGTGATGACGTCGCCCGGCTTGTAGGCGCGTCCACCCGGCATGTTCTCCGTGGCCGGCACCACGGCTATCACGCGTACTTTCGGCTTAAGCTGCGCAATGGCGCGCATCACGCCGAGCATCGCTGCGCCGCCCGCCATATCGGTCTTCATCTCTTCCATGTTCTGGCTGGGCTTGATCGAGATGCCGCCCGTGTCAAAAGTAACTCCTTTTCCGATCAGGCCGACGACCGGAGTGTGAGGAGCGGCTTCCGGCATGTACTGGATTACGATCAGCCGGGGCGGCTCGCTGCTACCTTGCGCCACCGCCCAGAACGCATTCATTTTTAACGACCGGATTTCATCCGTCCCCAGAACCTCGGACTCCAACCCAAATTGCCGCGCCATTTGGACAGCCTGCTCCGCGAGCAGCGCAGGAGTCATGCGGTTGGAAGGCTCGTTCACCAGATCGCGCGCGAAGTTCACTGATTCCGCAATCACCTGCGCCTCTTTCACCGCCTCAACTTCCGCCTTGCCAGCTTCCGTTTCACCCAGCTCGATTTCCAAGCGGTCCACGCGCTTTTCGGGATTTCGATCCGAGCGGTACTTATCCGCGTCATAATCGGCCAAAATCGCGCCTTCCACCGCGTCTCGGATGGTTTCGGCTTTATGCGCAACCCATCCGAGCTGGTGAATGTTCCTTGCCCGCGCGTACCGCACAGCCGTTCCCGCAAGTCTCAGGTGTTGAGCGACGCTGAACTTTTCCTCTTTTCCCGCTCCCACCACCAGCAGCCGCTCGGCGGCGAGGCCGGCAGGATGATGAACGAGCGTGCACTCGTAAGCTTTGCCAGTGAGCTCGCCACTCGCATGAAGCTGCTCCAGCATCTTTTGGGTGGCCGAAGGAAGTGCTTCCACCGAACCGCTTGATTGCGGACCACCCTCGAAGCCCCAAGCCGCCAGCAAGGGCGACTTAATCTGCGCGAGGGGTCCATGATGAAATTCGATTTTCAATGCGTAATCCTCTTCTTCTGAAAAATTAAGGGGTCGTTCGGAAATTACTGTTCCCCCTTAGCCGTAGCTCCTCACCCCGCCGGCGGGTGACGGGGACGTTCCAACCCGGCTGAAGCGGTTACTCTCTGACGCTGGCTAAGAATGCTTCCTGCGGTGCTCTCGGATGTCCTGAGCGGTTTCACGGTCAATTGTCCGACGCCGCAGCGTCTCCCGCTTGTCTTCGACGGTCTTCCCTTTGGCCAGGGCGATCTCACACTTGATCAGGTTTCCTTTCGTATATAATCGCAGCGGGATCAGCGTGAGGCCTTTCTCCCGCGTTCGGCCCATCAGCTTGTCAATCTCCTGGCGGTGCAAAAGCAGCCGCCGGTCGCGCAGCGAGTCCTTATTCATGGTGCTTCCCGCCGCGTAAGCGCCAATGTGGCAATCCACCAGCCAGATTTCCCCATTCCGCACTACAGCATAGCCATCCTTGAGGCTGGCTTTGCCTTCACGAATGGATTTTACTTCCGTCCCACTCAACTCAACACCTGACTCGAACTTCTCCAGGAGATGGTAAAAGTGCGAGGCCTGGCGGTTTACCGCAAAGTTCCTTTGCCCTGCCTCTTTGCTACGCGTTCCCATCAACTTTTCACACGGCCTGAGTTAAACTCTTTATTCTATCAAGAAGCGAAGTTTAAGGGTTCAAGGAGGTTCTAATGGAGCGAGTCTGTTTCTTGCTTAAGGTAAGGCCTGAGCGTCTCGAAGAATATAAGGAAAGACACCGGAAGGTGTGGCCGGAGATGCTTGAAGCCCTCCGTGAAACCGGCTGGCACAACTACTCCCTTTTCCTGCGCGAGGATGGCCTGCTGGTCGGCTATTTCGAGACCCCCGATTTGAAGAGCGCCCTCGCAGGAATGGCGGCGCGGGAAGTAAACTCAAGGTGGCAGGGCGAGATGGCGCCCTTCTTTGAGAATCTGGGCGGCCGTCGGCCGGACCAGGGCTTTGAGCGGCTGGAAGAAGTCTTTCACCTGGCGTGAAGCCAGCGTCCTGAGACGAAGGTTTGCTTGCAAAATCTCGCCATTGCGGGAAACTATCCGGGATCCCGATGACTGCCGAACAGAAACATTTCGATGTGATTGTGGTCGGTGCTGGAGCGATGGGCAGCGCGGCGGCTTATCATCTTGCGCGACGCGGAATCAAAGTGCTGGGGCTTGAACGCTTCGATATTCCCCACACCATGGGATCTTCACACGGTGCCACGCGCATCATCCGGCTTGCCTATTTGGAACATCCTTCTTACGTCCCATTGCTGCGTCGTGCTTACGAGCTGTGGCGCGAGCTCCAGCAGCTTGCGGCCCGCCCCCTTCTTCACATTACCGGCTCGGTGGATGCAAGCCTGCCGCGTAGCCGGGTGTTTGAGGGGTCGTTGGAATCCTGCAAGCTGCACGGACTCCACCACGAAATTCTCACCAGCCGAGAGCTCACCGAAAGGTTTCCCGCATATCGCCTGCCTTCGGAAGTGATGGCCGTTTTTCAGCCCGACGGCGGATTTCTGGCTCCTGAAGCATGCATTGTCGCCCATGTGATGCTGGCTCGGGCCTGCGGCGCGGAGATTCGCGCGCGGGAACCGGTGCTGGAGTGGAAGGTCTCAGGCAGCCGGGTAGCGGTCAGGACGCACAAAGCATCCTACGAGGCTGAGCGGCTGATCGTTGCGGCGGGCGCCTGGATCGGAAAGCTCATCAAGCCGCTGGCAGCGATTGCTCGCCCGGAGCGCCAGGTGCTTGGCTGGTTCGAGCCCGCCCATCCCGGCTGGTTCTCTCCCGAGCGTTTCCCCGTCTTCAATCTCCAGGTCGAGGACGGCCACTATTATGGCCTTCCCGTCTTCGATGTTCCGGGATTTAAAGTGGGCAAATACCATCATCGGAGAGAGCCCATCGATCCCGATGATCCCGGGCGAGAGTCGAACCCGGAAGACGAGGCGCTGTTGCGTGGATTCGTCACCCGGTATTTCCCGGACGGAGCGGGGCCCACCATGGGCCTTCGCGCCTGCATGTTCACAAACACGCCTGACGAGCACTTCATCCTGGACCGGCATCCCGAGTTTCCCCAGGTTCTCATCGCATCGCCTTGTTCGGGACACGGCTTCAAGTTTTCAAGTGTGATCGGGGAAATTATGGCGGATCTGGCCGAACGAGGCGAAACCCGCCACGATACCTCGCTCTTCCGGCTGGCCCGATTTGCCAAAAACCACTAGCGTCGAGAGTGCCTTTACTTGTGACCGCGTCCTTGGGAGTGCGGCGGCTTGCCGCCGCTTTGCGCCGGCGAGCTGGCTCGCAGGCTGAAAGCTGATCGCTGACCGCGTTAGCTATAGAGTTGCTGCCGCACTCCAACGCTCGCGCATACGTAAAGAAGTGTTGGACGCATCACGCTGGCAATGCCTCTATTGCGGCTTTGGCCCCTCCGTTACTTGAACCAGATCATCCGGTCGAATCCATTTGCCGAAAGCGGCCTGAACCTGGGCAGCCGTAAGCTGAACGTATCGGTTCGCGGCGCGGGTAGGCTCGTCGAGAGGCAAGCCGATGGTAGACCGCGAAAGCCAGCCCCCGGCGATGCTGCTGACGCTGGATTCGGAAAGTGGAATCTGGCGCAGCAGGAGCGCCTTGGCTTCCCGCAATTCATGCGGCGTCACGGGCGCGGACTGCATTGCCTTCAGATCCCGGACGATAATGGCGCGCGCCTTGGAAACGTTGGGTGGATCGCAGCCGTAGCTGACATCGTAAACCGTGCGCGTCCTGCCAGAATTGATTGAGGAAGATACGAAGTAAACCAGTCCTTTATTTTCACGCAAGTCCTGGTAAAGGCGGCTGGCATAAAAGCCGCCGCCGAGCACGTGATCGCCAAGCTCAAGCGCGTAATAGTCGGGATTAAATCGATTGAGGCCGAGCGTTTCAGCCAGCGTCGCCTCGTCCTGCACACGACTTGAATCGGGGACGTCGGTGGCGGAAGGCTGGCTCGGAGGCACGGGCGGAAGGTCTGTGCGCGGCTTGGGGCCCGAGGATTCCCACACGCTGAAGTATTTCTCAATCACGGCCTTTGCCTCCTCCGGCGTGACTTTACCGATTACGACAATCGTCGTGAGATCGGGACGAAAGACGCGCTGATAGTAGTTGTGGACGTCAGAGAGCGTCACCGCAGAGACAGTTTGGGGCGTCGCGTGGCGCAGCACA
>JASHTR010000283.1 GCA_030040455.1 Terriglobia bacterium
CGCGCCAGCCCGTTGATGATCTCCTCGGCGAGGCCGTCGCTGAAGTACTCCTGCTCCTTGTCCGGGCTCATGTTGGTGAAGGGCAAGACGGCAATCGAGGGTTGCTGATGCGCCAGCTTGGTGCGATTTCGGCGCGGAGATGTTCGCGGCTGAGCGAGGGCTTCGAGGCGCAACACAACTTCAGAAGACGCGGGGCGATCCGCCGCCGATTTGCTGAGCATGATACGCAACAGATGGTCGAGTTCGCGGGGAACAGCTTGTCCTTGACCCGGCAAAGGAGGCGCCTCCAGTCCCTGGATCAACCGAGTTGTGGCGCCGGCCGACTCGGCGCGGAACGGGTTTGCTCCCGATGCCAGCTCGTATAACACGACGCCAAGGGAGAAGATATCGCTCGCGGCGGTGATGGCCTGTTGTAGAACCTGCTCGGGTGACATGTATCCAAGGGTACCCAGAGCCAACTCATCGTCTGCCCTGTCGGCTCCGACCTGCCGGGCGAGTCCGAAGTCGAGAACCTTGATGTACCCGTCGGGGCGGAGCATCAGATTGTCCGGTTTAATGTCCCGATGGACGATGCCGTGGGCGTGCGCAGCGGCCAGGGCGCGGGCGATCTGCCCTCCCCAGAGAGCCAGCTTCCCTAATGGCTGAGCTGTGCCGCAAAAATGACGCAAAGAGGTTCCCGTCACCAGCTCCATGGCTATTGCCACCGTGGGTCCGGAGCGAATCACCTCGTACACAGTGACGATGTTCGGATGGTTCAGGGCCGAGGCGGCCTGCGCCTCGCGAATGAATCGTTCGGAGCTGGAAGCCTCAGCCTCGTGTGCGATCACCTTCAGGGCGACTTCGCGATTCAACTCGGGGTCGTGGGCGGAATAGACCATGCCCATTCCGCCCCGGCCGACAATACCGGTGATGACAAAACGGCCGAGCGCAGCGCCTTTCGGCAGGCTGCTGAAGGGTGAAGCGGCGGCGAGACCCTCGGAATGCGCGGGTTCGGGAAACGCCCCCAAATCCGCGGCAGCCTCCATTTCGTCCAGCATTGCCAGCACTTTGCCGGCGATTTCCACGTCCGGCGCCGTAGCGTGGACATATTGCGACCGCTCCGGCTCGCCGAGAGGGGCGGCGGCCTCATAGATCGCGTAAGCCAATTGCCAGTGCTCGTCCGTCACAGCCCCGGCCTCCCCGCCAAGGCTTCCTCCAGCCAGTTTCGGGCGAAGCTCCAGTGGCGGGCAACGGTAGCGGTGCCGCAGCCCGGCACTCTCAAGATTTCTGCGAAGTTGCGCCGGCAGTTTGCCACCGCCGAGGACCCTTCAGAAGAGCCGCTATTTCCCGTTCCCAGGCTGGAATCCCCAGCATCACAACACTGGCGCAATCCTAGCAACCAAATGCCAAAGGAGTGCGCCGCAGGCGATTAACAGGATTTTCAGGTAAGTTGCCGGGCTCGTGCTCCACCGATCAATTGCCATCTCATCTACACCTCGCCCGAGGTTCTTATGACATTCGCGCCAGCCTCTGCCACGCCAGCCGAGCATACAGTGCAAGGCCGATCTTATCACTCGCGGCGATGGACTCCTTGAGCATCGCTTTGGCAGCGTCGACGTCTTCGGGATTTCCGCGCTCAGCGAGCATGTCCGCATACCAGTAGCGGGCGATCGGCTGTGCGGTCAGGTACGGTACTGCCTCCATACGCGCGATCGCAGCGCGATGGTGCTCTTCGGCACGACTCCAGTTTCTATTGCAGGCCGCCGCAATCCCTGCCGAGGTGCCGGCGGGAAACCCGTGAAGGCCACAGTCCCACTCGGCGGCGACCTTCTCCGCCTCCGCCTGGAAACGTCCGGCCTCTTCCCGTCGCCCGCCGAGGCAGAGCGCTTCCGTACTGCTGAGAACGGCGTGCCACGCCCCGCTCCCCCGGCTGGTTCCTGGCCGAGGCAGGAATCGCATCGCGGCATTGCAGGCATTCGCCGCGCCCTCCATCTGAGCCGCAGTCATGCCCAAAGCCAGCAGTCCCTCCGGGAAACCACTGAAATGGGTTGCATGGCCGGAAGCTGCTTTGGTCAGCAGCGAGAGCCCCTCATCGGTCTGGCCTCGATAGAGAAGGATGCAACCCAAGACCGTTTCGATGAGGAAGATCCATCCAAGTTGACAGGACTCCCCAAACGCCAGGGCTTCTCTAGCCGCTCGTTCGCTGCCCTCAAGGTCCCCTCGGGCAAGGTACACTCCCGCCCGCGCCCCGGAGCGCGCAAGACTTCGCTACGTCGTGTCCAACCTGCCCTGCGCGCGGGATGGTGTCCTCTATCAGTCTCTCCGCTTCCGCCGGCCGGCCGCACTGGAGCGGCGGCCAATAAAGTCCGATGGCAACATCGACGAGAGACCACAGATCGCCCGATTCTTCAAATCTCCGGGCTGCCTTTCGCGCGGCTGCTTCGCAGAGATCCAACTGACCTGCTTCAAAGTGAGTATACATTTCCTGCTCAGCCACGAAGCCAATGACGCTGGGCGTCAACTCATGATCGGAAATCTTGCGAAGTTCCTCGACAAACTCGAGCCCCCTATCGATTTCACCCATCGAGGCGGCGCTATTGGCTTGCATCGCCAACACCAGGCATCGGATGGAAGCCGGGGCATCCTTAGCGTGTTGAGCAGCGCGATCGACAACCGCCCTCACCTCCTGCAATTGCCTGGTCCGCATATGGATAATCGCGAGCGGGGCGCAGGTCTCAACGAACTGTACGTCATCGCCCAGCAAGTCGAAAAGGGTGAGCGCGCGCTCGTACTCCTGAACGGCTTCCTGTTTCTGCGACAGGCTCCAGAGCGCCGCGGCGCGCTGAGCCCGGAGTCCGGCGGCGCGCGCCGTTCGCTCATTGTCGAGCAGGGAAACGGCATTGTCCAAGTGATCGAGAGCCTCTTCGTGAGCGGCCGTCCTGCTCGCCTGCCTCGCGGCCTCCGAAAGGAAACGGATGGTTCTTTCCTGATCCACGCACGATCCCGCCTGGTACAGATGATGCGCCAGAGCGGAGACGTGCGCGTCAATGCGGGCTCCGTATACCCGCTCCATCACGTCCGCCACCCGCGCATGCAGCCTCTGACGACGGGGCAACGACAGCGTCTCAGAGAGCGTCTGCCGAACCAGCTCATGGACGAAGCGATACCGGGTCTGGCGGCCTTTCCCTTCCGTCTCCACCAGGTGTGCACGTTCCGCTTCCTCGACGGCCTCCAAAGCCGCGTCGGGCCGCGCCTTCTCCAGGTCCTCCAGCAGTTCCAGCGGGAACACCCGGCCGATCACGGCGGCGGTCGTCAGGATTCGCCGCGTGTCCTCGCTCAGCCGCTCCAGGCGCCGCCCCAGCACCAGCCGCACGCCTTCCGGAACCTGCAGTTGGTCCACGCGGAGACTCGGGCGGAACGCGCCCTTTTCGTCGAATAGCTTCCCTTCTTCCGCCAAATGACGGAATACCTCTTCGACGAAAAACGGATTGCCTTCGGTCTCTTCGAACACCACGCGCGCCAGCGACGGCGGCGGCTTCCGCGAACTGAGCGCCACCAGCATCTGCTCCACTCCGGCCACCGGCAAACGCGGCAGTAAAATGCGGGTTGCGAGCTTTTGCCGCAACAAAGACTCCAGCCTCCTGGCGAACGGCCACCCGGCCTCCAAATCCACGTCGCGATACGTGCCGATCATCAACATTGCTGTTCCCGCTACCCACTGCGCTAGATGATGCAGCAGTAACAGTGTCGCCTCATCGGCCCATTGCAGATCTTCAAACAACGCCACCATCGGCGTCAGCCGCGCCGAGCGCTCCACGAACTCACGATACGCGTTAAACAGGAATCGTCGTTGTTGTTCTGGCGGTAACCCCAGCGGCGGGGGGATGTCGGGAAACATCCGTCGCAACTCGGGCATCAGCCTGGCCACTTCCGGTGCGTTGTCGCCGAGGGCGTGGCGGAATGTATCGAGCGGGATGCTTCGGGCGCTGTGTTCTAGCATTTCAACAAACGGCGCATAGGGAGGGGAACCCTCCATCTCGTAGCAGTGGCCGGTAACTGCAAACGCTCCACGCAAGCGCGCGGCATCCAGCAAGGCGGAAGCCAGGTGGGTTTTGCCGATGCCCGGTTCTCCACCGATCATGATCAGCGAGCCGCCCCCGGCGAGAGCTTCTTCCAGTTGCCGCGTCAACTGCTTCAGCTCCGCGTCGCGCCCGATCGGCGGGATGCGATCCGACGGATGCTTCTCTGATAGGATCGTTGCGGCACGGGCTTCTGATGAAGCGGCGAGCCCTGCCAGGTCGGCGCGCACGTCTGCGATGGACGCGTAGCGCTCCGCGGCGTCTTTGGCGAGCATGCGCCGGGCCATGACGACCAACCCGCGAACTGTCACACCCGGTTGGATACCGCTGCCGAAATCGGGCGAATCACGAAGCACGGCGGCCAGGGTCTCTACAGTAGATGCTCTGCGGAACGGATGCCGGCCGCTGACCATCTCCGCCAGAATCACGCCGAAGGAAAACACGTCGGAGCGTACATCCAGCGTCAGGCCTTTCACTTGCTCTGGTGACATGTAGTCGGGCGTGCCGAGAATGGTTCCCGGCGCCGTCAAGTGCGCGCCGTCCACGTCTAGAGAGGTTGCGGGGTTGCCGGCCGACGGCCGATCTGCGATCCGCTTGGCGAGACCGAAGTCCATGACCTTCACGTGACCCTGCTGCGTGAGCATAATATTCGAGGGCTTCAGGTCGCGGTGCAGAAACTCCCCAACGTGAGCTTCTTGTAAGGCTTCGGCGATCTCCCCAGCCACGCACAGCGTCTCGCAGAGAGGCATACGGCCGTGCTGTAGGCGGCGCTGCAAAGTTTCTCCGGCGATATATTCCATCACCAGAAATAACGCGTCGCCGTCTTCGCCGATTTCGAAGATTTTGCAAATATACGGATGATCGAGCGCGGCAGCGGCCATTGCCTCGCGGCGCAAGCGTTCGCGCGCGAGCGGGTCGGAGGCCATTTCGGGCGGCAGGAGCTTAATGGCGACCTGGCGATCGAGCCGTGGGTCGCGGGCACGATACACAACGCCCATGCCCCCCTCACCAATACGAGCAAGGATTTCATACGGACCCAACCGAGATCCGGCAGCTAGCGAGGGTGAAGCGGCGGCGAGACCCTCGGAATGCGCGGGTTCGGGAAACGCCCCCAAATCGGCGGCAGCCTCCATTTCGCCCAGCATCGCCAGCACTTTGCCGGCGATTTCCCCGTCCGGCGCCGTTGCGTGGACATATTGCGACCGCTCCGGTTCGCCGAGAGAGGCGGCGGCTTCGTAGATCGCGTAC
>JASHTR010000284.1 GCA_030040455.1 Terriglobia bacterium
GTTTCGCCTTCGGCGAGCACGGCGGCCATCATCAGGTTCTCGGTCCCGGTGACCGAAACCGTATCGAAGCAGAACGTATCCCCGTGAAGCCGCCGGGCCCGGGCGTCGATGTAGCCGTGATCGAGCGTTACCGTGGCTCCCAGCTTTTCCAGGCCCTTCAAGTGCAAGTTCACCGGCCGCGCACCGATGGCGCAGCCTCCCGGCAGCGAAACGCGCGCCTTACCAAAACGCGCCACGAGCGGCCCCAGGACCAAAATGGAAGCGCGCATCTGCTTGACCAGCTCGTAAGGCGCTTCAGGATTAATCAGCCGGCGGGCGTGAATTTCAACCGTGTTTCCAATCTCATCGTGCGTGATCGATGAATCCACGCCCAATTCCTCAAGCAAGTCGCGCATGGTGGTGATATCGCGCACGCGGGGGACATTGTGGAGTATTACGCCCTGGTCTGTCAGGAGAGATGCTGCGATTGCCGGCAGCGCGGCGTTCTTGGCCCCGCTGATCGTAACCCGACCCTCCAGAGGTCTTCCGCCTTGAATGATGAATTGATCCACGTTTTTATCCCATCAGGTTTCGGAAAACCCTTGAGGCGGTCGTCCGGAGAAACCGTAAAAAAATCAGCAAGGGCTGTCATCGTTCTGAGCCGGTTCGCTCCTCTTCGAACGGTCTCTTCGCTTCACTCAGGGCAGGCTCCGAGCGAAATACCGGGATTCTTCCACCTCGCTCAGCGTCAGAACGACAGTGGAGTGGTTAGCATGACATACCCAAAAGCTTTTTTAGCAACCCGGCGTCCCCTCGTTTCGATGCGCCTGGGTCCCTGTCCGGACCTGAGCCTGCCGCACGATCTTCGCAACGTTGGCGCCATTCCGGAGGAGGCGTTTCGCCTGGTTCTTGGACGCGCCCTCCAGCAGCATCAGAATGGCCACGGGCAGCTGGCCCTCTGCCTGGTGAAGAGCCTTCGCCGCGCTGGCCGCGTTTCTTCCCGTCGATTTCATCAGAATCCCAACGGCACGCTTCCTGAGCTTGGTGTTGCTGATTTGGACGTTGATCATCCGGTTGGAGAGGACTCTGCCAAGACGCGCCATGCTGGCGGTCGAGAGCATATTCAGCACGAGCTTTTGCGCAGTGCCGGCTTTCATGCGCGTTGAGCCGGTCAGCGCTTCGGGGCCCGTCACCGGCGCAATTGCCATATCGGCGACGCGGTTCATGGGGGCGGAAGGGTTTGACGTGAGCGCAATCGTGCGGGCGCCGAGCTTGCGAGCATAACGCAACCCGCCCAAGGTGTAAGGGGTGCGCCCGCTCGCGGCAATGCCCACCAGCACGTCACGGTGACTGAGCTTGATTTTCTGTAAGTCGCTTGCCGCACGCTTTGGGTCATCTTCAGCTCCTTCAACCGCCCTGAACATGGCTTTGGGCCCTCCGGCCAGAATCCCGATGACCTGGTCGGTTCCAAAGGTCGGGCCGCACTCGGCCGCATCGAGGACGCCCAGCCTTCCGCTGGTGCCCGCCCCGAGGTAGATGAGTCGCCCGCCATCAGCCAAAGCCTCAACAATCCATTCAACGGCTTTCGCGATCCGAGGAAGCACCTTGCCCACCGCCGGAGCGACTTTGTAGTCTTCCCGGCTGATGATGCGCAGGATTTCAGGCAGCGGCCGGGTATCGAGCGAAGCGGACGCGGGGTTTTCCTCCTCGGTGATCGGAGTGTGAGTGGGCAATGGTTTTTCCGGTGGCGATTTCATTGGCATAGACCGGAGACGCGGAACAACGCGCGGCGCAGACCCCCGCTCGGGTGCGAAGCGTCATGAGCTATACGTAAGGACATAAGCCGGCAGCGGTCGTTTTCTGTAGCGCCGCTCTATAAGCGGCGAACTACACCGGTCGCAGACCGGCGCTACAGTTTTGGAGCACTGCCGACTTATGTCCGCCCGTATAATTCCGACACGCTCCTTGTCATTCTTCCTTAGCGTTTACGGCGCTACTCGGTTTTTCAAAAACACCGTCGCAAGCGGTGGCAGGGTCAAAGAAAGGGAACACGGACGGCCGTCCCAGGGAACCGGGTCCGTCCGGACCGCCCCGGCGTTGCCTTGTCCGCCACCGCCGTAGACGGCTGAATCGCTGTTCAACGCCTCTCGCCAGACACCCTCCCGCGGGGCACCCACCCGGTAATCGGTGCGAACGACGGGCGTGAAATTACAAGCGACGAGAATAAGATCCTGCGTAGTTTGCGCTTTGCGCACAAAACTGAGAGTGCTGGCGGCGGCATCGCTGCCGTTAATCCATTCAAATCCGGAGGGCTCAAAATCCAGCTCATGAAGGGCTGGCTCCCTTCGGTAAAATCGATTCAGGTCTTCCACCCACTTTTGCACCCCCCGATGTCGAGAATACTCCAGCAAGTGCCAGTCAAGACTGTGTGTTTCCGACCATTCACCCCATTGGCCGAATTCTCCGCCCATAAAGAGCAGTTTCTTGCCGGGCTGTGAATACATATACCCAAAGAGCAGGCGCAGACCCGCAAATTTCTGCCAGTCGTCGCCCGGCATCTTGCGGAGGAGTGAGCCTTTCATGTGAACGACTTCGTCGTGGGAGAGAGGAAGAACAAAATTTTCAGTAAAAGCGTAAACCATGCGAAAGGTCAGCTCATCCTGATGGTAGAACCGGTAGAGTGGATCGAGAGCCAGGTATTTCAACGTGTCGTGCATCCAGCCCATGTCCCATTTCATTCCAAAGCCAAGGCCCCCTGCAT
>JASHTR010000285.1 GCA_030040455.1 Terriglobia bacterium
CAATTCCTTTTCCTTGGTTTCGGGCATAAAAATCATTCTCTCCGCAACATCTCGTGCGCTTTCGCCACGACGTTCGTCTTGGTAAATCCAAACTTTTCGGCCAGCACTTTATAAGGCGCGGAAGCGCCAAAACGATTCATGCCAATCACCGCGCCTTGGCTTCCGACGTAGCGTTCCCAGCCGAACGGCGAGGCCGCTTCAATCGCCAGGCGTAAGGTGAAGCGCTCCGGGAAGACTTCCTTCCTGTAACTCTCAGACTGCTTTTCGAATAACTCCCAGCTCGGCATACTTACCAGACGCGCGGCAACACCTTCGGACTTGAGCTCCTCGAACGCCTCCACCGCTACAGCAACCTCCGAGCCGGAAGCAACCAGCAGAATGCCCGGCTCCTTCCCTGGCGACTCCGCCAGCACGTAAGCTCCCCGCTCAAGTCCGCTCGCGTCCGCGTACTTCGCGCGGTCCAGGATAGGAAGCACCTGACGTGTGAGCACCAAAGCCACCGGCCCTTCCCGATGCTCAATCGTCACGCGCCAGGCAACGGCGGTTTCATTGGCATCCGAGGGACGGATGAGACACAAGTCCGGCATCGCGCGCAGCGAGGGAATCTGTTCAATCGGCTGGTGGGTTGGGCCGTCTTCTCCAAGAAAAACGCTGTCGTGGGTGTAGACGAAAATTGAGTGCGCCCGCATGAGCGCGGCGAGGCGAATAGCCGGGCGCATATAATCGGAGAAGTTAAAGAACGTGGCTCCGTAGGCCAGAAGCCCGCTAAGAGCCATGCCATTGATGGCAGCTCCCATGGCGTGCTCGCGCACTCCAAAGTGCAGATTGCGGCCGCCGAAATAGCCTTTCTGAAAATCTCCCATGTTTTTTAAATACGTATCCGTGGAGGGATTGAGGTCCGCGGAGCCGCCGATGAGCGTGGGGAGGCTGGGCGCAATGGCGTTCAACACTTTGCCCGAGGCTTGGCGTGTTGCCATTGGACCCTCGGAGGGCTTGAAGCCGGGAATTTTGGATTTCCAGCTTTCAGTGATTTCTCCGCGCGTGAAACGATCCCATTCGGCAGCAAGTTGCGGATAGGTTCGTTGATAATCCGAAAGCCGCTGTTGCCAATCCGCTTCGAGTTTTTGGCCGCGATCAATGGCTTCACGGAAATGAGCCAAAGCTTGCGGGGGAAGGTAAAACGTCGGCTCCAGCGGCCAGTCGAGGTTTTGTTTGGTCAGCTTTACTTCTTCTTCGCCTAAAGGGTTGCCATGAGCCAGGTAGGTGTCATGTTTGTTGGGGCTGCCGTATCCGATGTGGGTGCGGGCGATAATCAGCGATGGCCGTTCGCTTTCCTGCTGCGCGGCCCGCAAGGCCTTTTCGACGGCGCGCACGTCGTTCCCATCCGAAAGGTTTTGAACGAACCATCCGTAGGATTCGAACCGCTTGCCCGCATCCTCCGTAAACGCCCAATCCGTCGGCCCTTCGAGCGAGACATGGTTGTTGTCATAAAGATAAATCAGGTTATCGAGGCCCAGATGTCCAGCGAGAGAAGCAGATTCCGAGGAAAGTCCTTCCATGAGATCACCATCGCTGACGAGGGCGTAAATTCCGTAGTCGAGGAGCTGATGGTCGGGGCGGTTAAAATGGGCAGCAACGTATTTCTCGGCAATGGCCATGCCCACCGCCGTGCCAAAACCCTGGCCGAGAGGTCCGGTGGTGGTTTCGATGCCCGGCGCCAGGCCGTATTCAGGATGGCCAGGCGTCTTACTGCCGAATTGCCGGAACTGCTTGATCTCGTCCATCGGCAAGTCGTAGCCGGTGAGATGGAGCAGGCTGTACAAAAGCATGCAGCCATGACCGGCGGAGAGCACGAAGCGGTCGCGGTTCGGCCAATGCGGACTGCGGGGATTGAAGCGCAGGAATCGGGTCCATAAGACGTAAGCCATCGCTGCTGTACCCATGGGCAACCCGGGATGGCCCGAGTTGGCCTTCTGGACGGCATCGACCGAAAGAAACCGGATGGTGTTGATACAAAGCTCGTCAAGCTCGCTCGCGGAAAGAACCGGGTGGGCCTTTGCAGCCGTTTCAATAGACAAGACAATCATCCTCCCGCTTCGAAAGTAAGCCCCATTATATAACGCTCAAATGAAGTGCCGCCGAAGTTTCGCCCTCATCCAGGAGATGTTTTGATATGCTGATAGGGTTTGCGTTACGAAAACGAAAATGAAGGAAGCAACCATGAACAAACAACATCTGGGTGTGATTGGCCTCGGCGTGATGGGAAGCAACCTGGCGCTGAACGCCGAGAGCAAAGGCTTTTCAGCGGCGGGATTCGACGTGAGCGCGGAAAAGGTCAACCGCTTTGAGACGATCGGGCGCGGCAGGAAGCTGGCGGCCACGCGGACGCTGAAGGATTTCACAGCCGCACTCGAGACACCGCGTCGCATCCTGATGATGGTTCCAGCCGGAGCGCCGGTGGATGCCGTCCTGAAAGACCTTCGCCCTTTCCTCGCCAAGGACGATGTTGTGATCGATGGAGGCAATTCCTACTTCAAGGACACAGAACGGCGAGCCAAGGAACTGGACGCTGCCGGCCTGAGCTTTTTTGGCATGGGCGTGAGCGGAGGTGAAGAAGGCGCGCTGCATGGCCCAAGCCTGATGCCGGGCGGCAGAGAGGAATCCTACCGTCATCTCGAAGACGTGCTCACCCGCATGGCAGCTCAAACCGAGGACGGAGCCTGCTGCACCTATCTCGGCCCCGGCGGCGCGGGCCACTACGTCAAGATGGTGCACAACGGCATTGAATACGGCATCATGCAGGCCATTTGCGAGGCCTATGACCTTCTCGGGTCGGCCCTGGGCGCAAGCGCTTTGGAGCTCCGTGATCTTTTCACCGAATGGAACGCGAAGGAATTGAACTCTTTTCTCGTGGAGATTACGGCGCTGGTGCTGGGCAAGATCGATCCGGAGACGAAGAAGCCGCTGGTTGATTTGATCCTCGACGAAGCAGAGCAAAAGGGAACGGGAAAATGGACGGCGCAGGATTCGCTTGATCTCGGCGTCGCAGTGCCGACGCTTTCCGCCGCCGTCTCGGCGCGGATTCTTTCCGCGCAGAAGGAAGAGCGTGTCGCTGCCTCAGCAATCCTGAAGGGGCCGGCCGGCGAGTTCGCAGGAGACAAGAAGCAGCTTACGGAGCAGGCGCGCTTTGCGCTCGACGCCACTATGCTCACCTGCTACGCGCAGGGTTTCGAGCAGTTGCGTGTCGCCTCGACGGAATACAAATATAACCTCAATCTTTCAGAAGTCGGTCGCATCTGGAAGGGCGGATGCATCATCCGCTCGAAAATGCTTGATCCCATTAAAGCAGCTTTCCAGGCCAATCCTGCCTTGAAGAACCTTATGCTCGACCCGTCGCTGAGCCGGGTGATTAATGAAAAGGCGTCCAGCCTGCGCGCGGTGGTGAAGCTTGCGGCGGATCTTGGCATCTCAACGCCAGCCTTCAGCACTGCTCTCGCATATCTTGATGGGTACCGGCGCGAGCGCCTTCCTGCAAACCTTCTCCAGGCGCTCCGAGACTGCTTCGGCGCGCATACCTATCGGCGAACCGACCGCGCAGGCGTCTTTCATACGGACTGGAAGGCATAGGGCGCACCCGGGCCGGTCACGGCACAAGGACAATCGGAGCTTGCCAAAAAGCTCCTTTCTCGGCAGTTGGATTGAGCACCGTCACTTGGCACTCGTACTCGCCGGGCGGAAGCCGGTTGAGCGCGATGCTGAAGCTGAGAGGTGCCGTTTTTAGCCGGTT
>JASHTR010000286.1 GCA_030040455.1 Terriglobia bacterium
GCGAAGAAGAAGGGAAAGCCAAAGGCATGTTTCTCGCCGGCAACTTCTTTTCCGGCGTGGGAATTTCGGATTGCATTCGCTCGGCAACTTCAGCCGCAGGGCGGGCAGTGCAGTTTGCCAAGGAAGTGGCACCCACGGTTGATGCGTCTTTGGGTTGACTGTGGGCTCATCATTGGGGGAATCAGTGCGCTCTGCCCTCTTTCGCCTTCAGCAGATCCTTTAGCTCATCCATGAATTCGCGCACATCTTTGAAGTCCGAATAGACTGATGCAAAGCGGACGTAAGCCACCTTGTCCAGCTTCTTCAGCCGGTTCATTACGAGCTCTCCGACGCCGGAAGTGGACCGCTCGCGCGCCGGTGATTCGGCCACATAGGTTTCGGCTTCATTCACAATTTCTTCCAGTTTACTAACCGGAACGGGGCGGCGCTCGCAAGCTTTCAACAGCCCGGTAAGCACTTTCTGCCGGTCGAATTTTTCGCGCCGACCGTCTTTTTTGACCACCATATAGGGAATCTCGTCGATTCGCTCGTAAGTCGTGAACCGACGCCCGCATTTCTCACACTCTCGCCGGCGCCGGATGGTGTCACCGACCTTCGCTTCGCGCGAATCAACAACCCGGTCGTGTAAATTCCCGCAAAAAGGGCATCTCATCGTGTTGGCATCCCTCGGGTCAGCATGAAAAAATCAACGATGCCTGTCATGCTGATGAGCCCGTTCGCTCCTCTTCGAACGGTCATAAGCGTGAAACGCAGGGTCCGTAGTTGACTTTTCGGTCTTCAGGAGAAACCGCAGCGTTGCAAGGCGAACGCTGCATTGCAATCCCGTAAATTCCTGTTTTTCCGGACATTTTGCAGCCTGTCATTCTGACGCTGAGCAACGCGAAGCGGAAGAATTCCCGCATTTGCCTTTTTTCAAATACCGGGATTCTTCGGTCGCTGCGCTCCCTCAGAATGACAGTTCCCTTGGTTGCGGCCGCAAGGGCGAGCTGCGCTACTCTTCTTTTCCAGCCGCCTGTAAAGCCATTGCCTCTTCAAGACTCCAAGGAGGAAGCGCGCCGGGTCGGCTCGTGACCAGCGCTCCCACCCGATTGGCAAAGTCCGCGACTTCCATCGCCCGCCATCGGCTGGCGATCCCGTGGAGAAGGGCGGCGGCAAAGGCGTCGCCAGCTCCGATGGCATCCGAGACCTCGACGGGATATCCTGCCGCCTCCACGTATTCGTCGGCGAAGAACAGGGCACAACCGTGAAAGCCACGCGTGACCGCAACCGCTTCAAGATCAAATTCGTTGGCAGCGCGCCGGCAAAATTCCGCGATAGAGTCCACCGTGAAGCCGGCCATGGCTGCAGCCTCTCGGGCTTCGTCTTCATTGAGCTTGACGACGGAGGCTGTGGAAATAAGCTCGCGCACCAGCGGGGGCTCATAGGAACCGACACGCAGGTTGACGTCGTAGAAGCGCCGGCTCTCCCGGTTCATGCCCGTGAGCTGGCGCGTCAGGTCCCTCCCCCGTCGGCTCATCTGAAAAAGGGTTCCGAAATAGACCCAATCGGGCTTCCAGGACTGAAGCTCCCGCAAGTCTTCGGAGGATAGCTCTGCGAAGTCATAGGCAGCCGGACGGTGAATGGTGAAGTGCGGCTGGGCGTCCGCGTCGAGCGCCACCGTAACAAGGCCCGTTTGGTGGTCCCGCACGCGCCGCACGTAACGACGATTGAGGCTCAGCTCGTCCATTTGGCGAAGAATGCGGTCGCCGCGTGCATCGCAGCCTACCGCGCTGACGAAGGCAACCGTGTGCCCGAGCCGCTGCGCGTGAACCGCAAAGTTGAGTGGCGCGCCGCCAAGATGCTCCTCGTTGCCAAGCACGTCCCACAAAACCTCGCCAATGCTGATGATTTTCATCTGGATCTCAACGAACTGCCCCGTGCCCTCCGTGTTGCGGCTGGAGAGACACACAGGACGCGCAAAAATCCGCTTTGATTGCGGCTCTGCCCCACTGCGCCGCGAACGCTCACTATACCTCGGAAGGCAGGCCATAGGCTATATGGAGCGATAGCAACGGCAGAAGGGGGCGGCCGCGGTAATACCTCAGATGATGTGAAAAAATGAACATCCTCTCGCAAAGACGCCAAGACAAGTTGAGAGTTCAAAGTCGAGAGTCGAAAGTTTATAAGGAGAAGTCCTTTAACTTTTGACTTTCAACTTTGGCGACCCGTTTTGACCGTAAAAGTGGATATGGTAGCTTAAAAGGAGGGGCGATTCCGCGCGCTCTTTGTCGGGAGTGATTGTTACGACCTCATCATAGCGGCGGTCTATGCCAGTGATCCGAGAGAGCCACATTCGGGGACGGGAGTTCCTAGATGAAACGATACGGCGAGCATCGTTTTCCCGGGAAGCTGTTCGTGGTGGAGGGGATCGACGGCTCAGGAAAATCGACCCAGCTTAACCTGCTCTATCAATGGCTGCAGAGCGAGGGGTACGGGGTGGTCTTCAGCGAATGGAACTCATCGCCCCTCGTCCGGAACACGACCCGGCGCGGCAAAAAGAAGCGGATGCTCGCGCCTTCGACGTTCAGCCTTATCCACGCCACTGATTTTGCCGACCGCGTCGAGCACAATATCATCCCACTGCTTAAGGCCGGGGCAGTGGTGCTCTGCGACCGATACATTTACACCGCGTTTGCCCGTGACGTGGTGCGCGGCATGGACCCCAAGTGGGTGCGCGAAATCTATTCCTTTGCCGTCAGACCTACGGTGGCTTTCTACTTCCGCGTCCCCCTGGAAGTATCCATCAAGCGGCTTCGTGCCAGCCGGAACGGGTTTAAGTATTACGAGGCAGGCATGGACCTTGAATTGAGTGAAGATCCGGACGAGAGTTTCAAACTGTTTCAGGACCGCATTGTGCAGGAATATGAGAAGATGATCGCCGAATTCGACCTCACCGTTGTGGATGAAACGCTGCCGATCGAGGGGCAGCAAGATCAGATGCGGCAAATTGTCAAGGCCCGGCTCGCCCAGGCCAAACGATTAAGGGTAGCCCCGTGAGAGAAACCTATGGAGTGGTTCTGCCCGGCCTGAACCTGGCGGACATGAGCGGAAAATTGATTGTCATTGAAGGGACGGACGGCGTGGGCCGCTCCACCCAAATGAACCTCCTCAGGCCCTGGCTGGAGCATCAGGGCCACGCCGTTGTGGACACCGGCATCACCCGCTCAGCCCTGGCCGGCAAGGGCATCAAGAAAGCGAAGGAAGGCCACACCCTGGGGCGGGTGACGCTGACGCTGTTCTATGCCACGGATTTCGCGGACCGCGTCATCCATCAGATCGTTCCGGCGCTCCAGGCTGGCTTTGTTGTGCTCACCGACCGCTATATTTATTCCCTCATGGCGCGTGCCCTCGTCCGCGGACTTGACCCGGTGTGGCTCAGCAATCTTTACAGCTTTGCTCCCAAGCCGGACGCTGTCCTTTACCTCCGCATCGGCGTCGAGGACCTCATTCCGCGCGTGGTTTTCTCCCGGGGCTTCGATTACTGGGAATCGGGGATGGATTTACATGCGAGCGAGGATATGTATGAAAGCTTCGGTAAATACCAGACGTCCCTGCTCGCCCAATTCGACAAGCTTTCGCAAGAATATAATTTCGAAGTCATTGACGCCACGCAGGATATCCGCTCCATTTTTCGCCAACTGCAAATTTGTATTGCCCGGGTGCTCGAAAAGCCTGGCGTTACCAAACCGCCAGCGCCAGTCGAGCGCCTCGCCGAAAGCAAGGTCGCTGAGACCGCAGAGGCTGAAGTTGCGGCAACGGTTGTGAAGAATGGCTAATGGTGGAGCAGGCGGTAAAGCTGCAGCTCAAGCACTAACTACTGCGGGCTAATTTAGACAAACCGAAAATATGAAAAGGTTAGCGCTGATCCTTCTCCTAATCGTGATCCCAGCTTGTGGCCGTCGGCCCAACCAGCAATACACGCTCGGGCCAGACTCCGAGCGCCAAGCCGGCGTTCCTCGCGGAACCGTGACTCATTACACCTGGACCAGCAAAATCTTCCCAGGAACGGTCCGCGACTATTGGGTCTACGTTCCCGCCCAGTACAATCCTCAAAAACCTGCATGTGTGATGGTCTTTCAGGATGGGGGCAGCTTCGTGAAGGAGAATGGGGCTTCTCGCGTTCCCGTTGTATTTGGCAACCTCATTCACAAGGGAGAGATGCCCGTCACGATTGGAATATTCATCAACCCGGGCGTGCTCCCCGAGCGTTCCGCAAGCCAGCGAGCGCGCTACAACCGTAGTTTTGAATATGACAGCCTGGGCGACCGTTACGCGCGCTTTCTTCTGGAAGAGATTCTCCCCGAAGTCGGCAAGCACTACAACTTGTCGGACAACCCGAATGACCGGGCCATTGCCGGGTCGAGTTCAGGGGGAATTTGCGCGTTCACGGTGGCATGGACCCATCCCGAAGCCTTCCGTCGCGTGCTCAGCTTCGTCGGCAGCTTCACGGACTTACGCGGGGGCGATATTTATCCCGCGCTCATCCGGAAAACCGAGCCCAAGCCGCTGCGCGTCTTCCTCCAGGACGGCACAAAAGACCTGAATATTTATGCCGGAAACTGGTACGTCAACGCCCAATCAATGGCTTCTGCGCTTGAATACGCCGGCTACGACGTGAAGGTCGTCATCGGCAGCGAAGATCACAACATGAAGCAAGGAGGCGCTATCCTGCCCGACGCGCTTCGATGGTTGTGGCGCAATTACCCAAAGCCCATTGCCAAGCCTCGTAGCAGCGGCCGTTTCCAATACTCCACTTTGATTCTCGATCCGGACCAGGCCTGGCAACCCATCCGCCAAGGCCATGCTGCCGCGACAGGGCTTGCCGTGGACCGCGAGGGAGAAGTATTTTTCAGCGATGCGCCCGGCGGCCGGATCTTTAAGATCGCCACCGACCACAGCGTTACTGTCTTCAGGCAAAATGCGAGGGGCGTGACCGGATTCATGTTTGGCCCGGATGGGCGTCTTTACGCCTGCCAGGCCGGCCTCAATCGGATCGTTGCTTACACGCCGGACGGAAGAGAAAGTGTTGTTGCCAGCCAAGCCCCTTGTGACGCGCTCGCGGTCACCGGCAGCGGTGAAATCTACTTCACCGATCCTCGGCACAAGCGAGTCTGGCTCATCAACACTCATGGCGTGAAGCGCGTGGTCTATGAAGGCATTCAGTACCCGGCAGGGGTTGAGCTTTCGCCGGATCAATCGTTGCTTTTTGTGGACGATCGGGATGGAAAGTGGGTGTGGTCGTTCCAGATTCAGCCGGATGGCTCGCTGGCAAATGGGGAGCCTTTTTATCGACTTGAAGCGCCGGACGATTCCTCTGCCAGCGGCGCGGCGGGGATGACGGTTGACAGTGAGGGATATCTCTACGTGGCCACGCGGCTCGGCGTCGAAGTCTGTGACCAGCCCGGGCGAGTGGTGGCGATCCTGGATGCGCCTGCTCCCGGGCCATTCTCCGG
>JASHTR010000287.1 GCA_030040455.1 Terriglobia bacterium
TGGGAAGACTAATGTGAACGGCGGCGCGGTGGCCTTGGGCCATCCCATCGGCGCTTCCGGTGCTCGCATCCTCGTGACGCTTCTTTATGAGATGGCGCGCCGCCGCGCCCGGCGCGGCATTGCCGCGCTTTGCCTTGGCGGAGGAAACGCCGTGGCGCTGGCCGTCGAGGCGCCTGGCGTAGGTTAATGCTTCCGTGAATAAGTGACAGTGCGTGTGCTTTCCCGGGCTGAAACCATCTTGCGGGCGGTGACGCGCACTGCGTCCGGAACGTTTCTGTTGACGGAAAGTCTTTTCACGTCCCGCGCATTGAGGCGGGAAATATGGGGCAGAGTGACGTCGAGCGGCGTCCTGGGATTGTTGACCAAGGCGCGAAGCACGGCATAACTCTTCATAAAAGAGCGGTTGGCGGCGATCAGCCGCAGCACTTCCTCGGAAATGTTGGTCATGGAAGCGAAGGCTTCCACCTCGGCTTCGGAGAGTTTGGGCGACTGGACTACGGCGCGGGCCACCATCTTGTTTCCGTCTCGAATTAAGATGAAGCGCTCTTCCTGGCTGCCGGTCAAAGCGCACTTGATTTTCTCCGCCGGCGTCATTCGGCTGATTTTTTGAAGAGCCGTTTTCCGTTGTGGGTCTTCTTCAGCAGGATGGGGCGGGCGTGATGTTGCCTCCGAAGCCGAGGGGGACGGAGTGGATTCCGCGGCTCTAAGCCGGGCAAGTAATTCGCTCTGGAGCGCGGGACCGAGTGAAGCATTAAGCGTTAGGGCTTCCACAAGCTCTTCACGGTTGGCGGAGAGATTTTTGGCGGCGAATTCCAGGACAACGCGCGGCGTCGCCGGGTCCGCTAGCACCTCCCGCAATTCATCGGACTCCCAATTCTCGAAGGTCTGGAGGGCCAGATGGCGGATCGTCTTCTCGGCGTCTGCCGCGAGGACTGCGAGAATCTCGATTTTTTCAGCCGGCGTCGCCGGTAGCTTTCCCTCCGCTCCCTCGCGGCGGATCGCCTCCGAAGCGAGGCCCGCGCGAAGAGCGTCGACAAGTTTTCGGGAAGCTGTTTCAGGGGGTTGCGTTCTTGGAGTCATTCTGAGTGAGGTGAACGGTCTTCACCTCTCCGTAGCGTCCCAGTGGCTTCAGCGTAACGCCATTCAGCGTGAGGATCGTTCCCAGGGCGTTTCCGGTGGTGACGTCGAAATAATTCTTTGCTACCAGCGTGTGGACTTCGCCCGGGTTGAGCGTGCGCTCGAGGACTGTTTTGCCGTCCGCATCCACCGCCATCCACGATCGCTGGGTCGCCGCAACTTGCAGCACCAACTCTCCCGGCACCACGGAGGCGGCCGTCGTGGCAGCGTTTGGATTCTGAGCGAGGGCGTTGGGAGAGGAGGGTGGCGAAGGTGTGACGCCGGCAGGGGATTGAGTCATGCCAAGTCCGGGCGCGGTCGCAGAAGCCATTTTCACTTCTGAGCTGGGAAGGGCCGTCGCGCCTTCTCCCACTTGCGCCTGCGCGGCCGCACCCCCGGTATTTGCGGCTGGCCCCGTTGCTGTGCTGGATGAGGCGGCTGCCGACGGAGGGGCAGCCTGAGCGGGGGAAGCGACGGGTTGCGACGTTGAAGGTGAACCCTCTGAAGTCGTCGCTGCGCCCGCAACGGGATTGCCGAAGCTTAGGGGCTCTTCCGCGGCGCGATGAGCATAACGGAAAGTGCAGTAGCCTCCCCCTAACAGGATGATCGCAATCACCCAAGGCAGGACGGGAACGCGGCCTTCCTTTTTGGTGTTATGGTTGATGCCAAGCCTTGAAAAATCCTCTTCGCCCTTATGGGGCGCAGCGAGCAGATACTCCGCCATTATCTGTTCTTGATCGAGTCCCAGGTAATTGGCGTAAGCTCGAACGAAGCTGCGCGTGAATATTCCGCCGGGCAGTTTTGGAAAATCTTCGGTTTCGAGCGCTTCAAGGAAGCGAACGTTGATTTTGGTGGTGTCCGAAATTTCCTGGAGCGTGATGCCGCGCATCTCGCGCTCGCGTCGCAAATTCTCACCAAAGTCGGCCATCGGCCTGCCCTCGGTTCTATCCCGGCAATATCCCCCCGCTTCTATAAGAATATTGCCGTATTCGTTACCTGTCAAACCCTTTTAAAGGGAGTTAACAGGCCGCATGAAGCGCCGTTATTCCTTTGAAATCAGCTAGTTGTCGAAGCAAGGCACCACGAGGCTCGGAAACGCCCGATGCGTAGCTATGAAAATGGCTTGCCGGCTCAACCCGGCGAAGCGCCTTTATGCCTTTTATTCCTCGGTCTTATAATTAAGGCCGGTTGGCATTGAATATCAGGGTCACGTCAAAATCCCAGAAGTGTAAGATGGCTCAGCGCCGCTGGTGCGAAGCACCTATGGAGTGCGGCAGCAAGCTCCCGCACTCCATACCGACGCGACTTTGACGTGACCCTGCATGAATTGCTTTCCCATTGCGTTGACATCGACTTTCCCTTACTATGAGCGTAAACGAGCTCATCAAACACGGGCAGGCAGGAGGTATCCATGCGAAGGACCATCAATCGTCGTGAGTTTTTTCAATCTTTCGGAGTAGCTGCTGCCGGTCTTTACGTGGGCGTGCCGAAGCTTCGCGCCGCAACGAGTCTTCCGGCAACTCCCGTGGCGGTCGCGCAATGTCCAACTTACGGGCCGCAAGCGCACGCAACGCTGGCAACAATGTTTGACCAACTCGGCGGCCTCAATCGACTGGTGCGGGGAAAGACCGTAGCGATCAAGCTGAACATGACGGGAGAAGCCACAGACCGCCTGCGCGGGATGCCGCTGGAGCTTACCCACTGGGTTCACCCCGACGTCATTGCTTCCACCATTAACCTGCTGGGTAAGGCGGGGGCGCGTCGAATACGCTTGGTGGAAAGCACTCTAAGCCCCGCCGATTCGCTCCAGGCGTTTATGCGGCAAGCCGGGTGGAATCCGCAGGAGTTCTCAAACGCCGCTCCGAACGTTGAATTTGAGGACACCAATTACGCAGGTCCTTCAGGAAAGTATGTCCGCCTATGGGTTCCAGGCGGTGGGATGTTGTTCAAGGCCTACGACCTGAATCGTTCCTACGCCGATTGCGACGTGTACGTCTCGCTGGCCAAGCTGAAGGAGCACGCCACGGCCGGCGTGACGCTCTCGATGAAGAACTCTTTTGGCATTACTCCCGCAACGATCTATGGCGAAGGCGCCGGAATTGATGAGCCGGCAAAGGTCGTCAAGGGGTCGCGGGGCATGCTTCAT
>JASHTR010000288.1 GCA_030040455.1 Terriglobia bacterium
CGGGCCTCTCGTCTGGCGGCCTTCCGTCCCGCAGATTGCGCGGAAAAAGGCTGCGTTAAAAAGTGAACGCACTACGCGGCAAGATCGTAATTTTCGGAATGGCATCGGGCTTGTTTGCGGCTCTGCCGCGCTGCAAGGGCGAACGGTCAATCCAAAATCTACTGAGTCCCGCAAATTATGGTGACACAAGCGCTGTAGCGGCGGTCTGCGACCGCCGTTTTTTCGACGCTCATCGAGCGCCGCTACAGAGAATGCCGTCACTATAATTTGCGAACGTCAATAAAATTGGGAAAAGCTGAAAAGCGAGCGCTGCGCCACTATTCGTGGTCGTTGGCGTCCAGAAAGGCGCGGAGCTTGCGGCTGCGGGAGGGATGACGTAGCTTGCGCAGAGCTTTCGCCTCAATCTGGCGGATGCGCTCGCGGGTCACGGCAAAGCTCTGTCCAACTTCCTCGAGGGTGTGCTCGCTCCCGTCATCCAGGCCGAATCGCATCTTAATCACCTTTTCCTCGCGAGGCGTCAGGGTTTTGAGCACCGCCTCCGTCTGCTCTTTGAGGTTGATGTTGATTACCGCTTCGGCGGGAGAGATCACGCCGTGATCCTCAATGAAGTCACCGAGATGAGAATCCTCTTCCTCGCCGATGGGAGTCTCCAGCGAGATAGGCTCCTGAGCGATTTTCATCACCTTGCGCACTTTCATCACCGGAATATCCATCCGCTTCGCAATCTCTTCAGAGGTGGGTTCGCGGCCATATTCCTGCACAAGCTGGCGTGAGGTACGGATCAGCTTGTTGATGGTTTCAATCATGTGGACGGGGATGCGGATGGTGCGCGCCTGGTCCGCGATGGCACGGGTGATCGCCTGCCGAATCCACCACGTGGCGTAGGTGGAGAACTTGTAACCGCGCCGGTACTCAAATTTGTCCACCGCCTTCATGAGCCCGATGTTGCCCTCCTGAATCAGGTCCAGAAACTGCAGGCCGCGATTGGTGTACTTCTTGGCGATGGAAACCACGAGGCGAAGGTTCGCTTCGATCAGCTCGCGCTTGGCAGCTTCCGCTTGCTGCTCGCCGGTGACGATCGTTTGCACCGTCTTCCTGATCTCCGTCGCGGTCAGCTCATGCTTTTCCTCCATCTCCGCCAGAAGGAATTTGTGCTGGCGTATCTCCTTGCGCAGATCCTTGTTGCCGTTGGAGCGGCTCCCATCCAGCTTTTTCTCCAGCCGGTTCACATCTTTTTCAGCCTGCCGGATTTCTGCAGCAGCCCTGTGGATGGTGTCCATCAGGCGCTTGTTTTCGGAATGAGTAAAGCCGATGGAGCGGATGAGCTTGGCGATCAGAATCCGGTGCCGGGCCACCGCCATGCTGTAACGCTGGTATTCGCCCGGGCGGCGGCTGCGGGAGATGGAGTCCCGCTTGGTCTTGAAACTCGCAAGCCGTTTGCGCAAGCGCTCAACTTCACCGAGCGCCGCGATCACTTCGGACTGGCGGTTCTGGATTTTTTCTTCGGTCAGCTCCTCATCGTTGAAAACAACAATTTCCTTGATGTACCGCCTCTTTTCGCTCAGCTCTTTGCGGAGCGCGACGACTTCGCGCGCCACAATCGCCGAGCGCGCGAGGGCTTTCAACACGCTCACCTGCCCGCGCTCGATGCGGCGGGCGATTTCCACTTCACCTTCGCGGGTCAGAAGGGGAACCGTGCCCATCTCGCGAAGGTACATCCTCACCGGGTCGTTGGTCTTGTCGAGACCACCGGGAGTAAGATCGAGGTCGCCCTCCTCGCCTCCTTCGTCCAGCCTGCTTTCTTCATCCTTCAGTTTCGCACGCGGCGAATCCAGGACCTCGATTCCCGCGCTGTCAAACATCGATAGGACGTCTTCCAACTCTTCAGCGGAATGGACGTCGGAAGGGAGAAGATCGTTAACCTCATCGTAGAGGAGATAGCCCTTCTCCTTACCCATGTGAATGAGTTTATTGACCGTATCGAACTTATCTTCAAAAGCCAAACTCGTGACCTCCAGCGGGGAAACTCCGCACCCTAATCCATGTTGCTATGGCAGGTTGTAGCCTCAGCGGTGCCTGGGCAAATGCGAGGCGGGTTTGAGAGCGAAACACCCCTCTCATATGATGTCATGATACAGGATTCGGTTAGGCACCCGGAAAAGAATTTTCGTTTCGGCTAATTAAGGCTAAACTCTTGATTAACTGGACCTTGGCCTGCATAAGGCGATTAAGCTCCGGCTGGTTCTGCTGGCGCTCGGCCCGTTCAATGGCTGCTTGCAGAGTGGCTCGTTCGCGCTCCAACTTTCGTCGTCTCAGCGCGTCCACGGCAGCCAGCACGCTTTCACGACCCGGGGCCTCACCCTCTGCAAACTGGATCTCGACCAGAGATCGGTAATTTTCCGGCGAAAGCACGCTCTCCAGCTCGGCCATATCCAGCTTCCCGGAGCGCTCAATCTCTGCGAGAAACTTTTCAAATATCCCGGCTGTCGAAAGCCCCTCACAGATTCCCTCGCGAATTAGTACCGGCAGAAATGCCTTAGCCAACTCCGGGCTTGCCAGGAAAGCGCAAAGCAGATTCTTTTCTGCGGGGCATGCCGGGACAGCTATTGCCGAGGGGGTGGGCTTGATTTCGTGAGCTCCCGCCAGAGCAGCTCGCTTCAACTCTCCACGCAGAAGCCTTTCGTCTATCCGAAAGCGTCCGGCAAGGCGCGCGGCCATCTCATCCCGCAGCAGCGGGTTAGGAACTTTTACGAGGTAGGGGAGCACGGCATTTACAGCTCGTACTTTCCCCTCCGGAGTGCTCAGATCGTGGGCTGCCGCGGCACGATCCGTAAGATAATCCAGATAGGCCGGAGCTTTCGCCAACCGCGCGCGATAGGCCGCGACGCCTTGCTTGCGAACAAACGAATCGGGGTCGATGCCCTCGGGCAGGCTCAGCACTTTCACCTCAAAACCCTCTTCCAAAAGCAGTCCCAACGAGCGCTCCGTAGCAACCCTGCCAGCCGAATCCGGATCGTAGTTCACCACAATGCGGCGAGTATAGCGTCCGAGCAGCCGGATTTGGCTTTCGGTAAGGCTCGTGCCGCAGGAGGCAACAACATTTTCAACGCCGCTGGAGGCCAGTGCAATCGCATCCATGTAGCCCTCGACCAGCACGGCGTAATCCAGCTTTCGAATGGACGCGCCGGCACGGTGAAGATGGTAAAGAATCCGGCTCTTGGCGTAAATCGGGGTTTCGGGAGAGTTGAGGTATTTCGGCGGTTCATCCGTCAAGGCACGACCCGCAAAAGCCACGATCTTCCCACTTTCATGGGCGATGGGAAAGATGACTCGCCTGCGGAAGCGGTCGTAAGGGCGCTCGCCCGCTTCGCGTCCTGGCACCACCATGCCACTGGCTTCGAGCAGCTCCGGGCTAAAGCCCTCCGCAAGCCGGCGCGCCAACTCTCTTCCTCCTGCCGGCGCATACCCGAGCCGGAAACAGGCAAGGTCTTCGTCCGTTAAGCCACGGTCGCCCAGATAGTCACGGGCCGCGCGTCCTTCC
>JASHTR010000289.1 GCA_030040455.1 Terriglobia bacterium
CCTGCTGGAGCACCGGAAACGGCACTCCGCACGCTGGCGGCTGGCGCGCGAGGCCGAGCGTCTCAACACCATCCGGCTGGAAGTGATGGAGATTGCGGAGCGTACCGACAACTCCATCAAGTTTTTGAGCGACATGTTTTACGCCCGCTTCTATCGCCTGGCGGCGGGTAAAGTTGGCGTCCAGGATTATAAAAACCTAGTCGATCAAAAGCTGTGCACGGCCGCGGAGCTCTACCGCTTCATGGTCGATCAGTTCCAGGAGTCGAGATCATTTCTGCTGGAACTGATCGTCATTTTCATTTTAGTGATCGAAATCATTCTGGCTTTCAAAGGGAAATTCTAATGGCTCTTCGGGAAGGATCGACCCAACTTCAACCCAATGACGTAGCGGTTCCATCTCGAACAGGATTGCTCTTCGACGATGTTTACCGGCTACATCTCTCTAGCGGCCATCCGGAGCGGCCCGAGCGCTTGACCGCCATCCAGAATGCTCTGGAGAAGGCAGGCTTGTTCCAGGCCCTTTATCGCATCTAGCTACGCCCGGCCACCGAAGGGGAATTGGCGCTGGTCCTCACCCTGTTTTATGTAGGCCTGGCGCGACGGGAGCTATCGGGCTTGCGAGGATTGGGCGAACTCAGCACCGGAGATACATGGGTTTCTCCAAACTCGCTGGAGGTGGCCAAGTCTGCAGCCGTGGGAGTATTGGAGGCTGTGGATGCTGCCATGGCGCGCAAAGTAAGGAGTCGGGACTACCCTGAATGTGCCCTTGTCGATCGGCGCGAGCGACGCTCAGATACTTCACGCTTTCGGATCCAAGTTAGTTCCCGCCATGCGCACTTTCAAGCCGGACTTTATTCTCATCAGTGCGAGTTTTGACGCGATGCGCAACGATTTGCTGGGCCTCTTCGACATCACGCCGAAAGGCTTCGCGGCAATCACCCGCGTGGTCGTCGGGCTCGCTGGCGAGTGTTGCCTGGGCGTATTGTTTCCGTGCTGGAAGGCGGTTATCGGCTGGATGGCTTGGGCGAGAGCGTGGTAGCACACGTGAGGGCTCTGCAGGCTGAATCGGTATCCACTCCGAGTTCAAATGTGCACCGTCAAGACAGGACACGGACCTCTCTGAATCACTCGATAGGTTGCGGATCCAAAGAGGGCCAAGTCCACGATATTCCGTCCCCGGACTCCTAAAACGATCAAATCCGTTTGGTCCTCGATCGCCAGTTGAATGATTTCCTGATAGGGCCGGCCAATCCGCACCTTAATGGGACTCATGCACCGACCACACGATTCCGTCGGTATGATTCCTCTCAGACGCCCTTTGACCTCGGCTATAGCCGATTGAGCGTCTTCGGAACCTGGAAGGTCCTCAATAACATACAACAACGTGATTTCGGCTCCGTACTCCGTCGCCAGAGAAAAGGCATAATCCGCAGCGCGGTTGGAATCCTTCGAAAAATCCGTGCAGTAAAGAATCTTCCGCAAATTTACCGCGTGCGTACCGCCCCCTTGCGTCACAAAGGAATGCTCAGGCTTCCTCACCGCCAGGACCGGGCAGCAGGCTTTCCTCAGCACCTTTTCAGTGACCGATCCCAGAGTCCTCCGGTCGGCTGCATTACGTCCGTGGGTGCCCATAACAATGAGGTCGACTGCATTCTTCTCCGCAAAGTTCAAAATTTCACCCGGAATGGAGCCTTCCAGGAGCTTACACTCCGCCTGAATTCCATGCTGGGCGGCATGGCAGCCGCGGTCCTTCATGAACTCGGTGAACTGCTGCTCGGCGTGGACCCGAAGGTCGCGAAAGACGCCCGCCACAGCATCGGTGTAAGCGTAATCCGGGTAGGCGATGAATGCGGGCTGGGCGACATGGATGGCAAACAGTTTGGCGCCATAGTGCCCGGCAAGCGACTCGGCGTATCCATACGCTAGCCCTGCGGCTTTGGAAAAATCGGTCGGATAAAGGATGTTCTTGATCTTAAGCATCGGGTTAAGTCTCCATTTCCCCCGGCCGAGCTGCTTGCGCCTTCGGTTCGGGAAGCTCCGTCAGGGTGGCCTCGGTGAGCAGCAGGGTGCTGGCTACCGAAACGGCGTTTTCCAGCGCCGTACGCAGGACCTTGGTAGGGTCAATGATCCCAGCCGCAACGAGGTCAACATACTTGCCTTGGGCCGCGTCAAAGCCAAAATTCCCCGATCCCGAACGCATACGATCCACCACTACGCCTCCATCTACGGCGGAGTTCTCGGCGATCTGACGCGTGGGGGCTTCAAGCGCACGCTTGAGGATGAGCAGCCCGGTGCGCTCGTCGCCTTCGCAGCCCTTCTCTTCCAGACTTACGGCGTCGATGGAGCGTAGTAAGGCCAGCCCTCCACCCGGCACGATGCCCTCCGCCATGGCGGCCCTGGTTGCGCTGATGGCATCATCGAAGGCCTCCTTCCGGTTTTTGAGTTCCGTTTCGGAAGGTGCACCCACACGAATCACCGCCACGCCCCCGGAAAGCTTTGCGAGCCGTTCCTGAAGCTTTTCCTTGTCGTAGTCCGAAGTGCTATCTTCGATCTGCTTGCGGATCTCTTTGCAGCGGCCGTCAATAGACTTCTTCGCTCCTCCGCCCTCGATAAACGTTGTCTTGTCCTTGTCAATCACAACTCGCTTGGTTTTGCCCAGGTCATCGAGTTTCAGATTCTCCATTTTGATGCCGAGCTCGTCGGCCAGCACCCGGCCACCCGTGAGAATCGCAATATCCTCCAGCATCTCTTTGCGCCTGTCGCCGTAGCCCGGCGCTTTCACAGCCACCGATAGCAGTGTGCCGCGAATTTTGTTGACCACCAGCGTGGCCAGTGCTTCCCCCTCCACATCTTCGGCAATCACCAGGAAGGGCCGCCCCACCTTCGCAATCTGTTCGAGTAGAGGGAGCAGGTCGCTCATGCTGCTGATCTTCTTCTCGGTCAGCAGGATGGAGGGATCTTCAAGAACCGCCTCCATTTTCTCCGTGTCCGTGACAAAGTATGGAGAAAGATAGCCGCGATCGATCTGCATGCCCTCAACGACTTCAAGCACGGTCTCCGTGGTCTTCGCCTCTTCCACCGTGATCACACCGTCCTTGCCAACCTTCTCGACCGCATCGGCCACGACCTCGCCTATGGTTGGCTCGTTGTGAGCGGAAATGGTCGCAACCTGCGCTTTCTCAGTGCGGGTGGTGATGGGCTTAGACATTTCCCGCAATGCCTTGACGGCCGCGCGAAGGCCGCGATCGAGGCCGCGTTTGAGATCAATGGCGCTCGCGCCGGCCGTGACATTACGGACTCCTTCCGAGAAAATGGCGTGCGCCAGGAGAGCTGAAGTGGTGGTGCCGTCTCCCACCGTGTCTCCGGTCCGCTCGGCAGCTTCCCGGATCATTCGTGCGCCCAGATTTTCTTCAGGGTCTTCGAGCTCAACCTCCTTGGCGATGGTGACACCGTCGTTGCAGACAATGGGCTTGCCCCACTTTTTCTCGATCAAAACGCACTTCGACTTCGGCCCGAGTGTTACTCGAACCGAGTCGGCAAGCGCAATCGCGCCCTTAAGGACTTTTTCCCTCGCTGCGGATTTGAAAAGCAGTTGCTTATGAGCCATACGTGAGAACCCCCCGACGTCAGATGTTCCAACCGAATCATTCGACACCAATACCACTGTGGGTAACCGGCCTGGACCACGGACGCTGCGGTCTGACGGATACCCAGGGGAGCTAGAGGTAGGGCCTCCCACGCTCTCCCTGGGCCCGGCCGTGAATCAGGCAACCTTTGTCTCGACGGCAATCTTCTTGGCTGGAGCCGCTTTAGGCATCTCCAGCGAAAGGATGCCATTTTCAAGCGTTGCCTTCACCTTGTCGGTGTTGATTTCGGCCGGCAACTCGACCACACGCAAGATCTCGTCAGAGCAGCATTCCTTGTAAACACTTTTCTTCGTCTTTTGCTCCTCTTTCGTCTCCCTCTTGCCCGTGATCGTCAGACGGCGCGGTTCGACGCTGATCGCCAGGTCTTTCGGGCCAAAACCCGGCACTTCAGCCTGAACGTTCAAGCTTTCGTCAGAGTCAGTCATCTCAACGTGAAGGGGATGTAGCAACTCCGATTCCGCCTGGAACCAATCGTGAAGATCGTTCCCGAACAATCGGCCGTTGCCGTCGAAGATCTCGAACGCCCGGCGGGCAATCGAATCATAGGCGCGTTGAAACCGCAGGAAGAAGTCGCCCTCCTTCTTCGCAAGCTCCACCTCCTTTTTCGGCTGCATGACCGCGACTGATTGTGCTGCCATGATGTCAACCTCCTTAATGGATTGGCCAGCTCCGTGATTTGCGAACCTGACGACTTAAATTTAACTAA
>JASHTR010000290.1 GCA_030040455.1 Terriglobia bacterium
GGAGGGGAGACCGGGGTCCAAGCGGTGCAGTTGATTGAGGGCGACGCGGTCTGGGAGGCTGGCAACGCCGGGCGATGGTCCAAGGAACTGCTGAGCTCCGCCTTATCCCGCAGCGACACGCCTCTGGGCTTGACCTTGCTCGACGGCCGCAACCAGGATCTCGTCGGCACGGGCGTCCTGCCCCAATTGGTAAAAGACCCAGCCGCCTATTTTGTTGAATACCGCGATGGGACGCGCGCCACGCTCCTCATGCTCACGGGTGCCGTGGAGGACTTCAATTTCTCAGCGCGGGTCGCAGGGCAGGGGCTGGTTTCGACGCAATTCTTCCTTTCACCCGTTCCAAATGAGACCTATTCGGCATGCCTGGTCTCAAAAATCGAGCAGATGTTCATGACCCAAAACGCGCCGTATTCGGCGCGCCGCACCTTGCTTACGAGTGGCATCCTGGAGGCTTGTCTCACCTCGAAGGCCCAGCTTCATCAACGTCTCCAGACGCCTCATCTGGCAGTAAGCTACCAACCACCTGCCGAATCGCAATATGCCCGCACGTGATAACCTGAGCCAAAGGGAGGCCCCAAATGAAATTCTATGGTTACGTATTCAATAAAGTCAATCCATCAGAAGGCAGCAACCGCTCGTTTTCTCGAGACGGGCGGCGGTCCACCCGCTGGCGTAAGAATGCTGGGCCGCTGGCACGCATCCGGGGCGGGATTCGTCCTGGCCGAGACCAACGATCTCAAAGCGCTTTATGAATGGACTGCTCGCTGGACAGACCTGCTGGCATTCGTCGTTACTCCGGTGCTGGAAGACGCTGAAGCTGCTGATGTGATGAAACGGGCCGGCGCTTAGGCTGGCAGTTCTCCGCTGGGTGTTCGTTGGTTAAAAGGCTTTGCTGTCACTTTTTTCTGCCGCCTCCGGGCTTTTGCGCAGGACTGCCTTTCAATGCATTCAGGAGCTTTGTCACGTTGGGCGAACCCATCCCCGTGCATGGATCCCATCCGGGTCCCGCCGTATACTTGTGAAGCTTGCCATCAATATCGTTGTCGCCTTCAATGATGTCATTGAATGCGCCTCTGAGGGCAGGTAAACCGTAAATGAGCGGGTTCAGGAATCCCACCGGCTCGTGTTTGTTAACAAACATATCCTGGTTGATAATCGCAATCAGGCTGGCCCAGAGCGGAGCAACGGCACTCGTGCCGAAGACGCTTAATTCCTTACCATAAACAAGCGCCGTATAGCCCACGGCATTCCCTGAGACGTCGGGTAACCCACGACCTGCGATTCCCTGCGGAGACTGCCCGACGTTCACGTCAGTTTGGTACTTCGGTCGCGGGAACTTGTTGCTTACTCCACCTCCGCTCGCGCCAGTTTGATCCCCTCCGTTCCATACCGTTTCGCTCTGGATCGCCGCGTGCGAAGGAACCAGCCTGGTCCCGCCACAGGCCAGTGCGAAGGGACTGCTGGCTGGAAATTCGACGTGCGGCTGGCCGTCACGCGACTGCGGGGGCTGGTCGGATGAGCCATGGTCCCCGGTCTCGCAGCAAACGGTCACCCCTAAAGCCGCAGCGTCCTGCAGTATCTCGTTCATCACCTTCAGAAACTGATCGGTGGCGTATTCTTCCGGCATTCCCCAACTGATGGAGACCACGGATGGGTTTCGCAACGTGTCGTGCACCGCTGCGTTGACTGCCTCGACGAAACCCGCATCTGTATTCGGCGCGAAATATACAACAATCTTTGCCCCCGGCGCCGCTGCGCCCACGATCTCAACGTCCAGAGTAGTCTCTATATCACCGGTATTTACGGAGCTCGGCTTGTTGACGCCGCCGGCAACCCCTACCGCAGAGACAAATGGCATGGGTGTTCCCAACTTTTTAAAACAGGCTTCGAGGTCGGAAACGGCGTACCCGGTCCCGGTAACGTTTCCCTGCGCGTCCGTCGCGTTCAATTCGATAATGGCGATACACTGCCCCGCTCCGTCGAGACTGGCAGGAAAGTTGTAAAGCTTCTTCAATTGCGCAACGCTCAGACCCCTATCTGCTGCCTGTTTCGTGGGCTTGCGCGTCGCCAAGCGGACCACGCGCTTGTGACGCCTGGTCATTGGCCGATTGTCCAGGCCGAATACGCCCTCGACAACCTCCGCCAACTCATTGGGTACATACACCGGACCCGTCCGGCCGCGATACGTAACCTCCGATGACGTATATTCTTTCAGTTTCACTCCGAATGCCTTTTCGAGCTCAGCCACGGTTCCCGACAGCCGAACGGTACGCTTTGGCACACTCGCCTCAAGGATCGTCAGATGGTGAACGTGAGCAAACGTCTCCACCTTGGCCAGGTCCAGCGGATCAGCGCCCCGCCGTGCAGCGAGGTCCTCACGGCTCAGATAAGTTCGCTCCCTCGGATGCCTGGAGCTCATCTCCATCAAGTGGGTTTCCCATTCAGCGTCGGTATGGCGTGAACGCACCCTCACTGTAACCTCAATACGCTGTTTCGGGTCAACCCTTCGCGCGGGCTTGGCGTTGCGCAGGGAAATACGACGGCTGCCGGCAACCGGCTTTCCAC
>JASHTR010000291.1 GCA_030040455.1 Terriglobia bacterium
AAATTGTTGTCACAAATTCTGCCGATACCCTGCGCGCGATTCCCGACTTCAAGCGATATCTGGAAATCGAGGACGGATCGTTTGAGCAACAGCCGCCTTACATGGATGTTATCGACATGAACGGATTGATGGGTCCGGTTCGCCTCCTGTCCTATTGGAAGGTGCATCTCACAACCGATATCCAGAAGAGTACAGACGCGGCACGAACGAGCGAACCAAAAACCCACGCGTAAAGGCTTGGGCTGCAAGTACTGGAGTTCGAGAGCGTGGCTGCAGCAAATTAGCCAACTAAGGGGGGGACGCAGACAGAACAGTTCTTGCCCATCCCACTTCGCGGCTGGAAAGGTCAGATCGTGCCTGACTATCCGTTGGATGTCCACGTGCAGAAAGCCAACGGTAGGTTTTGGCCTATTACCAACTTACTGCTCAGGAATAGAGACCTCACGCTGACTTTGGGGCTGAATGACGTCAAGTGGACTTGGCACAAAACAGTACGGGGATTTTCTGTTAGCCAGCTTGCAAGTCCAGCTTTAATGGTTACACGTCTGTCTATGAAGAGGAGGAGCTTAAAGGGGCACCAATAAGTCTGGCAAATTCAGCCGCAGGGATATGTTCATGATGGCGATGGCTGCCACGGCCGCCACGAGACTCTCGAGTGGAACCTTGGGAGCACAAACGTCGTCGCAACACCGCCCCAACATCCTCTTCATTATGGCCGATCAGCATCGAGGCGGCTGCTTGCGAGCCGACGGCAATCCAGATATCCGCACTCCCAACTTGGACATCCTCGCCAAAGAGGGCGCCCGATTAATGCTCGATTTCTGTTATGCCACGCAATAATTGTACGTGTGGCTCGGCGGGAAGTGTAACGCGGTCCAAAGATGGAGGTCACCGTAAAGACAAGTGTAAGCAGAATACGAACGATCAGATGGGACATTGTCAAGGTGTCGTAGTTGTTTTAGTAATGATCGCTTCGAACCGGTCTTCTTATCGGCTCTGTTGGTCGCAGGCATGAACATAGCCTCCCTCCAAACCTATCGCCATCGGTTCTACTATTCCCGGACACCCAGTGGTCGACGCCATGCCCTCATCAGGGAACACGTACCGTTCCTCGTCGATATCCTTAACTCCATGCTACCCGACCTCGTGCAAGTTCTGGCGAATTACCGCAGTGCTGATCGCCGGGCCCACCGAGGCAGCGCTTCGTTCAGCAGTTCGGAAGTCATTCCGAAGGGCAGCAGCGTAGCAAGCTTCGTCTCCAGGTACAATATTTCCGGTGGCGGATTTCCCGAGCGCCTGGATCAAGGCCAAAATCGGGCTGCGGCAATTTGGGTTGCGAGGTTTGCTTAAAATCACAATGGAGGGTCTCTGGCCGCGCATGACATGACCTCCACCCCTCAACCATAGGTCCGTCTCCGTTGAAGGAAGGGAGTAGCAATGGGACAGCCTAAGGGTGTAGGGAGCAGGTGAAAACCACGATTCAATGCTGAAGGGCGGCTGGGCGAGGGAGATCGTAATGCCGTTTTCACGATTGCTCGCTAATTTCGCAACGCATCTGACTGCCCGAAGGACTTAATTCCTTCCATTGAAGTCAATTCATTCACACGTTCTGAGTCATCACCCTATTTGAAAAAATGTTCTTGACAAGCAACTTCAGCGCAGTATAATTTCTTCGGCGCGAATCGGAAGATGTTGAGTGTCATGAGGATCTGTGAGTCCCTTTCGGCTCCGGTCTTTCACCTTACCGGCATGAGTGCAGCTCACAGGTGAAGGAAGCGCGCGTCACGGTGTATCCGTCCGGCGAATCCAGTCAGGAGGGCCACATGGATTGCGGGGTGATGGCGGGGGTGCGAAGCGGGGTCGCGCGGGCGCGGTTTTACGGCGTGAAGAGGCCGCCGGCTTCAATCTCAGCGAGGCATTCTTCCAGCGAGAGGAGTTGCGCGATCTCCCACCACTGGTCGGTGTGGCGGAAGTAAGCGAGGTTGAAGCGCTCCTCTCCCGCGTACTGAAGTCGAGCGAACTTAGACTCGAAGAACGGCGAAAGCGCTCGGGGCCCCGGCGAGCAATATTTTGAGCAGAAGTAAAAGAACGAGCCTCGCCACTTGCCGGAGATATCCACCAGGTAGTTGAGTTCTGCTTTCTGGGGAGGCGGCTGGATATACCGAGGCTTCAGAGTCGAATCGATCAGAGTCTGGGCGCGCCGCTCGACCTCCTGCCGGGTGTTCAGCGGCACCCGCTTTCCGGATCGCCGAAATGCCTCGGCCGGATCGTAAACCCAAACCTCTCGAGGTGGACGCCGGGAACCAGCCATCTCACCCCTCTCGCTTGTTGCAGGCCACGTCCTGCTCGGCAAGTTTCCAATGGTCGGGCAGCAGTTCGGCGAGTTGGGTCTGGGGATGGCGGCTGATGCGCTCGAAGACGTCGCGCAAGTAAGTGAAGGGATCGACACCGAGTCTTTTGCACGTGGCGATCAGGCTGGTCAGCACGGCAGCCGGTCCGGCCACCGTTGTCGCTGCCATAGAACGTCCAGTTGCGGCGGCCCACAGCGACGCCACGCAGGCTGCGCTCGGCGCCGTTGTTATCTATGGCCAAATTGCCGTCGTCACAGTAACGGGTTAGAGCTTTCCAGTTCGACAACGTGTAGGCGATGGCTTGGCCCTCCGGGCTCTTCGGCAACACCTGCGGCTGTTCGCGCTCCAGGTAGGCGTGGATGTCATCTAGCGGGAGTTTACTCGAAAGCATCGCTGCGCACTGGTAAGTGGCTGCTCCCGGACGGGTTGTAGAGCGAGCCTGTGTATTACCCTCTTTAGGTACGACGCAAGCTGTCCAAGCCCAGCTCCTTGGCGAGGCTTTGCTGGGGCAGAGTTTGCTTCGAAAGAACGAGGGCGATTCGGTTGGGTCCCTTCTCACCCTGGGGAGGATAGAGCAAG
>JASHTR010000292.1 GCA_030040455.1 Terriglobia bacterium
CAGCGCCTCCGATTGTCGGCGTCGCGCACGTCGTGCTGTTTACAAGCAACCTTTCAGCGGCTCGGCATTTCTACGGCAAGGTTTTAGGATTCGAGGAGATTTTTGACGTCGAAGACCCGGCCAGGGGAGAGAAAGCGAGTTATTTCAAGGTGAATGACCACCAGTACATCGAGATTTATCTGAAGCCGCCGGGCGGCGACCGGCTGATCAATATTGGCTTTGAAACGAAAGAGGCGCGCGCCCTGCGGAAATTCCTGGCGGCAAATGGCGTCGCGGGCCTTGGCGACGTTCATCGCCTTCCAGCGGGCAGCCTGGGCTTCAACATGCGAGATCCTGTGGGTCATTCGATTGAGTTTGTTGAGTACACGCGTAACTCTCGGGCGGGTCGTGATTTCGGCAAGGGCCTCACCAGCCGAAGAATTTCAAAGCGAATTATCCATGCGGGATTGATGGTGCCGAGCCGAGCGAAGGAAGACGGATTATACCGGGATATCCTGGGCTTTCACGTCATGTGGTACGGCGGCAAAACGGATCAGGAGACGGACTGGGTCGATATGCGCGTCCCTCAAGGTCACGACTGGCTTGAGTATATGCTGAACGTTCGCAATCCGTCACCTCGCGTCCTTGGGGTGATGCATCACCTGGCGCTGGGCGTCCCCAGCGTCCAACAGGCGTACAACATCATTCTCAGCCGGGGCCTGCGCCCGAAAGCGCCGCAGATTGGCCGGGACGGGAAATGGCAGCTCAATCTTTACGATCCGGATGGAACACGCATTGAGTTGATGGAGCCAAAGCCTGTCCGCACGCCTTGCTGCTCTCCCATGGTGTTCAACTGAAGGAATTGATTGTAGCGGCGGTCTATGACCGCCGGCCTTCATTTTTCAATAGGCTCGGCGCTCGTAGAGCACCGCTACAGCAGTTTTCGCGCGGCCTCTATTGGCCTTCGCAATGGACATGGACGCGCTCAAGCAGGACGGCAGCCTCGTTCACGTCGAGGCTATTGGAAACATGCTCAAATGAGTTGAAAGTGTCCTTTATATTCACACAAAGTTTCCTGAAGAGCAGAAGCTTGCCCTGAAAGCTTACCGCCAGTGACGTAAGCTGCCAGGTTCCATCAGAGATTCTGGACTGCCTCATCTCAAAGTGTCCGCCCGGATAGAGCTTCGCCAGTATCCCCCACCCAAACGTAACCGTGTTGACCAAGGTCCCATTGATTCTCACCAGCCGCTGGCTTGACGGGTCCACCCACAGAGTTCCTGTAAGACCCTGGAGCACGCCTGCAGCGTGAAAGGTCGGACGGAATTTGGGATTTGGGTCATATTGCAATCGGACCCAGCCGGTGTCTTTCTCGATTCCCTCGAAATGGTAGAGGAACGCGTTCGGCATTGCCGCGAACAAACTTTCGCGGCGGCTCATATCCGCCTGCTGGCTTCGGAGCCTTGCTTGTTGAAGGCGCGTGCTCGCGGCAATGCGCTGAAGCTGGCCGAGTCCCTTGCGGCACTGCTTGAGAGAAGGTGGTTTGCCGTTCACTTGGAGCAATCTTCCCACGGTGCCCTGGCGCGTTCCGATTTGAAGTGTGGTCTGGGAGCCTTGTGGCGTCTCCTCCTGCTGCACGTACCTGTAGTACCGGGCAGGATGCGCCCTGGCGGTGAGCTCGTTATAGGCCATGTTGCGGATCAGGCGATGGATATCCACTGGCGGGTAATCTGCCGGATAGGCAGGTGAAAACAAAGAAGAGGAGAGCAAGCCCAAGGTGATGAGGAACAGAATGATGTAGTCCTCGCGCCGATTTTTCGGGTGAGGGAAGGCCCCCTGGGAGAGTTCTCTTGCAACATCCATAAAATTCCCTAGTAGTGTAGCGCAGCGCGGCTCTGTTGCAGTTAAAACCAAGCGTCATTCCGGGGAGCGTTCGAAGTGGAGCGAGCGGGCTCTGGATCTGCCTTCTGAGGCGTCGCGCCAAACCACTCTTCGGCCACTCTTCGGCTTGCGTGGCTCGACTGAATCTGCCAATATCTCTGATCGGGTTAAATATATTAAGGAGAGATGAGTCATGCCATTTGATCCCAAGCATTGGAGCCACATTATCACGAACGGACCTTCGCGCGCCGGAGCCCGAGCCATGCTGAAGGCGGTCGGTTTTACCGACGACGACCTTGCCAAGCCCATTGTTGGCATTGCCAACACCTGGATTGAGACGATGCCCTGCAACCTGCACCTGCGCCAGCTTGCGGCCAAAGTGAAGGAAGGAGTACGCGCCGCTGGCGGCACGCCGATGGAGTTTAATACGATCTCCATCGCCGACGGTGTCACCATGGGCACAGAAGGGATGAAGGCTTCGCTGGTGAGCCGGGAAATCATCGCGGATTCTATTGAGCTGGTAGGGCGCGGCCATATGTTTGACGCCATCGTGGCGTTGGTCGGCTGCGATAAGACGATTCCCGGCGGGGCGATGGCGCTTATCCGACTGAATGTGCCGTCCGTGCTCCTTTACGGTGGCTCGATTGCCACAGGAAAGTTTCAGGGTAAAGACGTCACGATCGGAGACGTCTACGAAGCGATTGGGGCTCACGTCGCCGGCACCATGTCCGACGCCGCGCTCCGTGAGCTAGAAAACGCTGCATGTCCGGGAGCAGGCGCGTGCGGCGGCCAATTTACGGCCAACACGATGTCTACGGTCATGGAATTTATTGGGTTGTCGCCGCTGGGTTTTAACAGTGTTCCGGCAACAGCCCCTGAAAAGGCCGATGTCGCATTCCAGACCGGCCGGCTGGTTATGGACGCGCTGCGTCGGAATTTGCGCCCCAAGGACTTCCTTACCCGCGGAGCTTTTGAAAATGCGATTGCCAGCGTCGCAGCCACTGGTGGCTCCACAAATTCCGTGCTTCACCTCCTGGCAATGGCAAGCGAGGCCGGCGTGCCCCTCTCGATTGACGACTTCGATTCGATCAGCCGGAGGACGCCGATTGTAGCATCGCTCAAGCCAGCCGGCGAATATATGGCCGTTCACGTGCACCAGGCGGGCGGCATTCCGGCGATTGCAAAGGCGCTTCTTGAAGGTGGCTTGCTCCGCGAAAAGGAGATCACGGTTACCGGGCGTAGCCTCGGTGAAGAGGCTCAAAAAGCTAAAGAGACGCCGGGGCAAAAGGTGATCCGGCCGGCGGCAAATCCCTTCAAGAGTACGGGAGGGCTGGTGATTCTCAAGGGAAATCTCGCTCCCGAAGGGTCGGTGGTGAAAATCGCCGGACATGAAAAGCTCTATCATCGCGGCCCGGCGCGTGTGTTCGATTGCGAAGAAGATGCGATGCGGGCCGTGACTGCCAAGGGCATCAAGCCCGGCGATGTGGTCGTGATCCGCTACGAAGGTCCGCGGGGTGGTCCGGGCATGAGGGAGATGCTCGGCGTCACGGGGGCGCTAGTGGGCGAAGGGTTGGGCGAATCCGTTGCCTTGCTGACGGATGGGCGCTTCAGCGGCGCAACGCGAGGCTTGATGGTGGGGCATGTGGCGCCCGAGGCGGCCGTGGGCGGACCGATCGCCGCGCTCAGTAATGGCGACACGGTGGTGTTCGACGTGAACGCGCGTACCCTCGACGTGGAACTTTCCGCAGAGGAACTCAGGGGCCGGATGAAAAGATGGACCGCGCCGCCGCCTCGTTACCCAAGCGGAGTATTCGGCAAATACGCCCGCCTTGTCTCCTCCGCCGCTGAAGGCGCGACTATGCGCGTTGAGTGGTAACGGAAGGCCTTGCCCCGCTCGCAGTCCGAAGCGAGGTATAATCCTGAGTATGGCTCAGCCTGTCGTTCACGTCTCGGAAGCAGAAGCGGTCGGCGACTTCGCATCGCTGTTGGCTCGTGTGCGCGCGGGAGCAGAGGTAGTGATCGAACGGGGCACGCAGCCCGTGGCCGTGCTAAAGCCGATAAGGGCGCGCTCTGGTCGCCTGCTTTCAG
>JASHTR010000293.1 GCA_030040455.1 Terriglobia bacterium
CATCGGCGGCGGGATGACTGCTGACTCTGCGGTGCAGGGGATCCGCCAGCACGATCGAAGCGGCGCGATTGCCGTTCTCGGCGAGGAGCCGCATCCGCCCTACAATCGCCCTCCGCTCTCCAAGGGCTTGTGGAAAGGCGAATCCCTGAAAAGCATCTGGCGTAAGACGGAGCCGGCGGAACTGGTGCTTGGCCGGAGAGCGACGAAGATCGACGCCAAAGGAAAGAAGGTCGCCGACGATCGGGGAACGGTCTATTCCTACGAGAAACTGCTGATTGCGACCGGAGGCAGCGTGAATCGTCTGCCGTTCGGCAACGATGACATCGTTTACTTTCGCACGCTGGACGATTACCAGCGCCTTCGCGCGCTCGCCGAAAGCGGCAAGCGTTTTGCCGTAATCGGAGGAGGATTTATCGGATGGGAGATCGCCGCAGCCCTTGCCATCGTTGGACGGCAAGTGACCCTCCTGTTTCCCGAAGACGGGATCGGCAGCCGAATTTTCCCCGCAGATTTGTCGCATTTCCTGAACAGCTTTTACCGCGAAAAGAATGTTGAAGTCGAGGTGGGTGAATCCGTCATCGGGCTCGAGCGGCGCGGCGCAAGCTTGATGCTGAAAGCCAGGGGTGGACGTGCAATAGAAGTCGACGCGGTCGTGGCCGGCATTGGAATCCACCCCAACAGCGAATTAGCACAAGAAGCGGGCCTGGCGATTGGCAACGGCGTCTTGGTGAATGAAAATTTGCAGACCAGTGATCCGGATATTTACGCGGCGGGAGACGTAGCGGAATTCTTCAATCCTGCCCTCGGCCGGCGGCTCCGCGTGGAGCACGAAGACGCCGCAAACTCCATGGGAACCGCCGCCGGAGCCGCCATGGCCGGACATCCTGTTCCTTACCATCATTTGCCATTCTTTTATTCGGACTTGTTCGAGCTGGGTTTTGAAGCCGTGGGCGAGCTCGATTCCCGCATGGAAACGTTTGCCGACTGGAAGACGCCGTTCCGCGAAGGGGTGGTCTATTATCTGGCGCAAGGCCGGGTTCGGGGCGTGCTCCTCTGGAATACGTGGGGACAGGTGGATCACGCCCGCAGTATTATCGCGGAAACAGGCCCATTCAAACCCGAAGATTTGAAAGACCGGCTGCCCGTCGCGTAGTCCGGGTTCCTCGCTTTGAACATTTTTTTAACCGCCTGGATCATCTGATTCGTGGTTCAGCGATTCTCCATCAACTCAGCTCACCCGAAGCCAGGCATTTCCGTATGTCTCTCAGCACTTTCTTAAACATGGGAAGGGTGAGCCGCCCGGTCTGAGTGTTTTGTTGGCTAGGGTGGTAGGAGCAATGGAGCCGTGGCAGCGGGCGAGGCAACTCATAAGTCGCGCCGTGGCGGAATGGCATACGAGATTTGGGCGGAAGCTTGACCTGGCGCCGCGCCACTTGAAGGTATCCATCAAAGGCAATTCTTCCCAAGACAAGGACAATTTTGACCCGATCCAATAATTTCAGCTCGCTTTCCAGAAAGGGAAGGCAGCGTCGAATTTCCGCCGGCGTCGGTTTGTTCTGTGGCGGCGCCCAACGGACAATGGCCGTAATATAGCAATTCCTTAACGCCAACCCGTCCTGCCGGTGCGAGGAAACGGGCTGATTCGCAAACCCGGCTCCGTGAAGCGCCTGAAACAGGAAGTCGCCAGAACGATCGCCCGTAAACATCCTTCCCGTTCGGTTCCCGCCGTGGGCTGCCGGGGCTAACCCGACAATCAGGAGTTGAGCTTCCGGGTCGCCAAAGCTGGGCAACGCTTTGCCCCAATATTCCTGATCGCGGTACATGGCACGCTTCTCCCGTGCCACCTTTTGGCAATGCTTGATGAGCCGGGGGCAGGCATTTGAGGCGAGAATCTCTTCCTGAAGCTTTCTCAACTCGCGCGCGCGTTTAGACCCGTTAGTTATTTCAGACAGAAAAAGCTCTCCCCCGGTTCAAACCGAGCAAGATTTGGACAAGCCGGTGACCGATGAGCTCGTGCAGGGTCCAGAGTTCCTTGTTTGCCTCGAAGATTGCGTTGGCATCGGCCGATTCTGCGGGGGCCGCGCCTGCTTCGAGCGCCTTCGTCGCTTCGTTGATGACCGGATCGGAGATGGCCTCTCCCGCAATTTCCCATAATGTAATGAAGCGGTCGACCGCCGATGGGAAGCTCACCTGGAAAACCCCGTAATTGCTGGTGGTGCGAGGCGGTTTATAGTCCAGATTAAACGGCCCGTTATACCCGTGCGCCCGCAGAAGGATCAAGACGTTCAACCAGTCGAGCGGATTGACCAGGCCGACGGCCAGGTCCACGTCGTGTTTAAGCCGATATCCGTCGTTCACATCGAAATGCCAGAGTTTTCCGGCAACCAGCGCGCGCGCCAGGGCTGCCCGTGGCGCGCTGCCCCACATCAGCTCGTGAAGGTACTCGGGATTGACGCCGACCATTTCCGGGTGCTTCAACATTCCTGAATTGATGAATGTCAGCATGGCATCTGTCGTGGGCAAGATGAGCTCTGCCTGAGGCTCGAATGGTTTTGCTTCCAGGCAATGGCGCATGGGGGAGATGGCCATTGAGCGCGCGACGGCAAGGTCTTTTTCACAGGCCGCGTTGATCTCCTCCGCATAACGCTTGAGCATTCGGGTCTCCTCTACGACTCCCTGAAACTGGTAGCCCAATGTGCCGGGCCAGTAGACGAGGAATTGAGCCCCCAACCTATGCCCTATTTCCACAACATTCTCCAGGCGTTGCCTGGCGTAGCTTCGAACCTCCGGTTGCTCGCCCGCCGGGCTTGCGGCCCAGACGGGATGATAGAAGGTCTCTCCCGTCACCATGGAGCACGCCACCCCGTTCCGCTCCAGTGCCTTTCTTATCCCTTCGAGGATTTGATCCTGTCGATCGGTCATCAGTTGATCGGTGGGAATAATATCGGTGTCGTGGGTCGTCCACCAGCCGATTCCGATTTCGGCAAGCCGCTCAATCACCTCTGCCGGCTGGAGCGGTGTGCGCGTGGGCGCGTGAAACAACGCCTGCCCCTGGTACGCGGCGGCCCATTGCGGACCACTGATGAAGAACTTTCTGCGAATTTCAGGCGGATAGCTTCCTCCGCAGGTGGACATGAGCCGACCCACCAATTCCTGCTGATCCTTTCGGAGTGTAGACTCCTTCATTGCTTCTCCC
>JASHTR010000294.1 GCA_030040455.1 Terriglobia bacterium
CAATTGTTGCGAGTGCCTCAACATGTAAAATCTGGAAGCGGAATCCCCTGCCGTACTTTTTCCGAATATCCTTGAACTTCTGGAAGTCCTTAACGGTCTGCACGACCTCAAAATCCAGATTGAGCGGCGTGCAAATCCAGCTTGCAGCCCGTCCTGTTACAACGAGGTCTTCGCCGAGGGGGCTCACCACCTTTGTCGGGTGCAGGAACCCTGTGCTCGAGATGACATAATATTTATTGATCCAGGCAAGGCTGTTAAGCATCTTGCCACCGGCAAACGCAGAGGGCCAAAAAACGATCTTCGCCCCCAAGTCACTGAGATGGCGCCAGTTGTCGTGCCAGTTCACGTCGTAACAAATCTGTATGCCCATCGTACCGAAATCGGCCTGGAAGACCGGTGGCATCAACGGCCCGGGCGTGATTCCCTTCTCGATCTCATCGTCGGTGGGATTCGTTTTACGGTATTCACCAACGTATTGTCCTTCGCGGTCAAAGAGTACAGCCGCGTTATAACAACGGCCCGCCTCCTTTGTCTCCTTTGTGCACGTGGAACAGATCACGTAGCAATGGTGGCGCCGTGCAAAGTCAGCGAACTGATCGAGAATCGGTCCAGTCCGCTCCTCCGCTACATCCGATAAGGGTGGCCACCTGCCGCCCTGCAAGCCCACCAAGGGGAAAAGCTCAGGCGTACAAACGATATCCGGCTTTAGCGGGGCCGCTTCCTCCATTCGGCCGAGCATCTTTCTGCACATTTCCCGGGAATTTTGCGCCTTCAGCCCCATTTGGCCCATGCTGGCTACCCAAACCTGCCGAGGGAGGCGCTGCGGCTCTCCGCTTGGAGAGGCTTCTACCGTATCCGACGGCAGTATTCCATGAGTAGCCAGCGTCCCGGCGACTGCAAGCCCGAACTGTCGACGTGTGATATTGTTGGCACTCATAATTTCACCTTCCTGTGAGCCGGTCAAAACCAGTGCTGAAGCGGGCAACCTGCCTCTAGACAGCGTCCCTCGCGGCCGTACTCTCCCAAACATATAATCCCATTCGCCGCGACCGTCAAGGTAATCCTCGACTCCTTCCCGCTGGTTGAATTTTACTGTTGCGGGGGCAAACCCAGGCCGGGCGGAAGGGGAGCCTTCACGGGAGTGGATCCCAAATGTCCGTCGGTTTGGGCAAAGTATTCGTTCGTCCCAGGGAACTTGTCGTAGCCATACCGATATACTCGGTAGATCCCGGAATCCACGACGGTCGTTCCGCGTCCCCAGAAAAAGGGACTAATATATTCCCAAACAATTTCACCCTGAGGTGTGATTTCAAAGACTCGCCCCTTATGACAATCCAAGGACAAAGTATTGCCATTCGGCAGACGCTGAACTGATCCCCAGTCATCACTGAAAAATTTTGAAGTCGTTTTAAAAATGTACGGCTCGTAGGTGTATTGCCAGACAATCTTGTTTGTGAGCGGACTCATTTCTACAAGCCGGGTATAGCTACGGTGCCTCGGAGGAAACGGCGCATATCCTCCGTTGTCGTAAATCAAAATGTCGCCATTCCGCAGCATGGTGGGGTCGTGCTGGCCAACCAAATCCCCTGGGTCAGATCCCCACTTCCAAACGATTTTGCCGGTCTGCCGGTCCACGATAAAAATCAAGCTGTTGCTCCGGTTGGACAAGAGCAGGTTTCCCGGGCGGAATCGGGCGTCACGTGGGGCCAGGTCGTTCTCCGGAAGAACCTCCAGGCGGTTCGTATGAAATATGTCGCCTCCCTCCTCGTAAATTTCCTTCTTGGTCGCGGCGTCGAAGCTAAACTCGTCAAAGTGATCCGACATTTTCCATTCCCACACGATTTCCCTGGCTTGGTTCACTTCGACAATCCAGTTATCAGCAATGGGACGCATGGAGATGTGCGGTACTTTCCGTTGCACCATAGCTAAAAGCAGCGTATACCCCTGAGAAGTACGAGCCATGTCATGGGTAAAACGCATTCCCTGTGGCGCTGAATATTTCCAGATGGACTCACCATTAAAGCCCAATTCCGAAACCGCGGAGTTGCCAGCAGCCTGCGATGCTCCCTTGCTGCCCGGTGCTTGAAGTAGAGTGAACCAATGGCCGCTTGGCAGTCGTTCGAAGAACCAAGCCTCCGAATGATTTTCAGGATCGGCGTACCAGGTATGGACCACCCTTCCGGCCATATCGATGAGAAATCCCTGGTCGGGCCGGTAGGGCGTAATCACCGTGTAACCATTGAAGCACTTCGCCGGCTTATATACGGTAACGCCCGTGGGCCAATCCAATACGGACCGCCCCAAGGAGCCCAACTGTGCGCTCGCTGTCTGGCCGCAGACCAGGCAGCACGCGAACACAAACAATGTGAGATGCCGCAGCCTCATGGTTCTTCCTAAGATAGTGTACGTTGGACACAAGCTAAGTATTTCGTTCTCGGCATTGCCGTCCTCGCTGTCTGGTGTTGCCCACATTCCCTGAGGATGAATCGTCCAGGGCGATCTCCGGTGGGAGAAACGTATGGCCATTCAAGAAGCCGAAGAAGTCCGCGCCCCCTCCAGTGTCAAAAGTGGACTTTCAAAGAAAACTGGATTTGCCGTCCGGGCTGCCGGTTCGTGGTGCTGACCGTTCCGAAGGTTGTGCTGCCGAGCTTATCCGCCGGCGGGTCAAACGTGCTGCCATTGAGAAAGTTAAAGAATTCTGCCCTGAACTCCACCGCTCGACTCTCCCCGAAAGGCCATCGCTTGACCAGCGCCGCGTCCCAATTGGCGATCGGATCGCTAAAGAGGGCGTGTCTCCCCGCATTACCCACCGTGCCAAATGTCGGAAGCTGGTAACAACTGGTGTTGAACCATTCTTTCGCCGTGGGGACGAATCCGGCGCTCGGATTGCAAATCAGATTGGGAAACTCCGAAATCCGTCCTGAAACGACACCAATGTTTTCGTTGTCCGTCGAAAGAAGGGCAACGAAGGGAATCCCGCTCCCGTAGCTTACGATCCCGGAAAGCTCCCAGTTGGCCAGCGCGGCATCCGCCCAGCGATAGCCCGTTTTACCGGGAAGATCGTAGGTGTAGGCGGCGTTAAAGATGTTCCGCACATCGAACTCCGCCGGAGATTTAAATGAGTTGATGTTATATCGAGTGGCATTGTAATCCGGCTCGCTGTAATCACCTCCGTTTCCTAACGAGTCGGATTCATCCATCGCCTTGGACCAGGTGTAGGTCAATAAGAGTGATAGATTCCTGGAATAGTGCTTTTCAAGCTTCAGGCTCATGCCGTCATACCAGGACATGAACTCGTTAAATCCATTCATAATGTAAGGTGGAGTTGTTGGCCATAGCTGCCGCAGCGTGTAAGAATTGGTGCCTGGAGAGAGTGCTTGATTATCGAGAACCTGGCCTTCCAGCCTGACCCCGTGCGATCCCATATAGTCGCCTTCCACCATCGTCGAAGGCGTAAGCTGCCTTTGAAGCGAGAAACTCCATTCTTCAACATAGGGCTGACGTGACGAGCCTGTCTGAACGTTCTCCTCCTGACCGCAGCAACTGGGTGTGCTGGATCCCACCGGGGGCCCCGAAAACGGATCGAGTAGAAAGGCGGTTGGGAGAGTCGGATTCAATCCGCCCAGGGTTTGATTGAAGGCAAAGGGCCAGTTCGCGCGCCCGCCTGTGTAAACCTGCTGGTCACCTCCGAAAATCTCGTCAAAGATGCCGAAGGAGCTGCGTACCGCTGTTTTCGGCGTCAACGCGTAAGCGATGCCGAGGCGCGGCTGCCAGCCGTTGTAATCGGGAGGCACCAGCCCGGAACGGATATTGGCAGCCGCACCGGTGATCGGATTCGTGGCCGACCAGAAATACTTACCGGTGTTAAAATCAAAAGTCCCGAAACCCGGAGTTTCCGAAGGCGGCGAGATATAGTCCCAGCGCAAGCCCATGTTCAGAGTAAGCCGGGAAGAAATTCGAAACGTGTCCTGGAAGTACCAGGAATAGTTGTGAAACAGCAAGTTGCCACCAGTATTTCCCGCTTGCCGGTCGGCATCTAAAGGCAATCCAAGGAGAAAGCTGGCCAGAGACGAGCCGGTGCCGGGTCCGAAAGCGGTTTGGGTCGTCCCGAAACACATGCCGCCCGCAGTGTGATCCGCAAAATAGCTATCGCGGATAAAACCCCCTCCAAAGGATAGGGCGTGCCGGCCGCTGATTTTATGTGCATCGCCCGTCCAGGAAAGATAATATTCGGGGCCTTGGTTGCCAAAAAACTGTGAC
>JASHTR010000295.1 GCA_030040455.1 Terriglobia bacterium
CTGCCCTGAGCAGAGCGAAGGGACCGTTCGAAGCGGAGCGAACGGGCTCAGAGCGATTCGAAGAGGAGCGAATCGGCTCAGAATGACAGGCTCCAAATCTTTGCCAAGAGAGCAATTCTGGCTTGCCAATGCAGCGTTGGTATTTCTAACGTTACGGCTTGCCGGATAAGGGAAACGCCGCAACGTCAGAAAGCGAACATTGCGCTACGAATGCTACTCTGCCGTTTGAAGGATCAGCGCCACGGCGCCAGTCAGCCGCTCCCAGTTCTCAACCTCGCTCTGCAGTTGCTTGCGCCCTATGCGGGTGAGCGAATAGAACTTGCCTTCGCGCCCCGTCTCCGTCACTTTCCACTCCGCCTTCAGCCAGCCACGGTCTTCCAGGCGATGGAGCGCGGGATAGAGGGAGCCTTGCTGAAGCTGAAAGAAGTCCCGCGAGATTTGCTGAATTCGCTGGGCAATCCCATAGCCATGAATCGGCCCAAGCGCCGTAATTTTCAGGATCAGCATGTCCAGCGTTCCCTTCAGGAGCTCCACTCTCTCTTCGCCCATAGTATACCTCGTATATCTACCTATACTCTTTGATTGGCCGAGTGTCAAACCGGAAAAAGGGAAGAACAAGGCGTTTGCCAACCTGAGCGGATGCGACCGGCTCATTGTGGACCTTCGTGGTGCTAATGACCGGAGCCTTTGGGCCAAAGAAATTCTACGGACGGATCGTGTTGCTCGTCAACGAGCACACCGTGAGCGCAAGCAAAATGATTGCCGCCTTCGCGGCTGAAAACAAGCTGGCCACGATTGTGGGAACGGAAACGGCGGGCCGATTGCCTGGCGGCAAATGAGAATCTGGTGCGGGCATAGCCCAGTCGGCTTCGGATCCGTTCAGGCATGTCCAGATCATGAGCAGGGAAATGTCGTACTGTCAATCGCCCCCGGGGGAGGCGTATCACCGGTGTCCGAGCTATTCCGCGTGAGGGACTCGCTACCCGGAAGTTTGTCGGCAACTGGACGGAGCGGAGAGTGGCGCGGCCGCGAAAGCCTGTCTACGATTAGCGCGTGATCCAGGGCTAATAAGGAGGTGCCGGCGTGTTCACGTCAACCCCGCCGCGCCGCCTCGATGGCAGCGATGTCGATTCTCTTCATCGTCATTATCGCCTCGAAGGCACGCTTTGCCTCACCGCCCCCAGTCGCGAGCGCATCGGTTAGCGCGCGCGGCAAACGAGCGCGGCGAAAAGCTGCACTTTACCGAAGAGGATTTGGCCTTCTACGACGCCCTGGAGACGAACGATAGCGCGGTCAAAGTCTTGGGGGACGAAACGCTGCGCAAAATCACCCACGAGCTCGTGGAGACCGTCCGAAACAACGCGACCATCGACTGGACGATCAAAGAGAGCGCCCGCGCCCGGATGCGGACTATGGTGAAGCGGATTCTTCGTAAATACGGCTACCCACCGGACAAACAGGAAAAAACGACTCAAACCGTCCTGGAGCAGGCTGAACTCTTATCAAAGGAATGGGCGGCATAGGTTTCCGTTCCCTCCCGTATTCCAGCCATGAGCGATCCATATGCGGTGAGCTCGCCCGAACGCGCACGCCGTCGGCCTAAGGTTCGGATTTAGCGGAAACGCCGATAAAAGGATTTCGCGCGATTGGCGAGCGGCTTCCGCATGGACTTTTCCTCACCTTCCCTCGTGGCTTTATTGCCCGCGACCAGCTTCGCGACATCGCGCTATCTGGGAAGTGCGCGCGCCTGAAATTTCCGCCTGGCTCTTCGCGATCCGTCCGACCATCGGTTCTCGTACCTGGCCACGGGCTTTAAACCGCTTGGTTCTGCTCCGGACTATGGCTTTGACGCCCGTCAAACAATCATCCGTTTCTCGCACGCCTCTTGAAGCCCAAGCACGGAATTCTGATACATACCTCCGTTCTGTCCCTTATTCTCGCGGGCACTGCTTCGGGGTCTATATCTGCGCCCGGCGGGCACACGCTCTGTGGGCCTCTGCTTCGGCTTCGCCGCCCTTCGGGGTTGCGGCCCTCCGTTCCACGGCACCTCCGTAAAAAGCCGCCCTTACCCTGGGAGCAGGACCCTCTCGCTGAGTTGGACGCCCCGCGCGAAGCGGGAGCTCAAATCGGAGGTGTTAGCCGAAGCGCCGCAACGATTCTTTGTCGAATCCGCGCTCCGCACTCTTACGAGTCACACTGTAGCCAATCGGAATACGGTCAGGCGTTAAATGACGGCGCAAGCTTAGCCCGCCTCCGAGATTGCCACGAAGGTCCACAATAAGGTGGTCGCATCCGCTTAGGCTGGCGAACGCCTTGTTTTTCCCTTTTTCCGGTTTGACATTCGGTCATTCAAAGAGTATAGGTAGACATGCGAGGTATATTATGGGCGAAGAGAGAGCAGAGCTCCTGAAGGGAACGCTGGATATGCTGATCCTGAAAATTACGGTGCTTGGGCCGATTCATGGCTATGGGATTGCCCAACGCATCCAGCAGATTTCTCGGGACTTCTTTCAGCTTCAGCAAGGCTCCCTCTATCCCGCGCTTCATCGCCTGGAAGACCGTGGCTGGCTGAAGGCGGAATGGAAAGTGACTGAGACAGGCCGTGAGGGGAAGTTCTATTCGCTCACCCGCATAGGGCGCAAGCAACTGCAGAGCGAGATTGAGAACTGGGAGCGGCTGACCGGGGCTGTGGCGCTGATCCTTCAAACGGCAGAGTAGCATTTGTAGCGCAACGTTCGCTTTTTAACGTTGCGGCGTTTCCCTTATCCGGCAAGCCGTAACGTTAGAAACACCAACGCTGCATTGGCAGGTCACAATTCCTTGTTTCTTAGCAGGATTTGGAGCCTGTCATTCTGAGCCTAAGCGAAGAATCCCCGAATTCTGCTGAGACCGAAGAAATGCAGGGATTCTTCGCTCGCTGCGCTTGCTCAGAATGACGGAGCCGTTGGGTTGCGGCTGCAAGCCGTGCTGCAC
>JASHTR010000296.1 GCA_030040455.1 Terriglobia bacterium
TTACTAATAAGGCGACGGGGAATTGGACGTTTTATTATCAGTTTGACGACGCAACCCTCATCAATCCTTACGCGAGCGCGAATATACCGGGATTCACAGCCACAAGCCCCTCCCGAGCGCAACAAATCAACATGAGCAACACTCAAACGTTCAGCGGTTCTGCAGTCAACGAGTTTCGCGTGAACTTCGTCCGTGTGGCCTATCCAGGAACGGAGCCTACGGGGGGTAAGGGGAAAGTCAGCTCCTTCGGCTTCCAGGAGAGCGGGTTGGGTTTGCTTCCGCAGAATCCATTGGTTGAGGGAGTTCCCCAAATTTCTCTAAACCAGCTTGGCTTGTCATTTGGCGCCGCTCTTCCAAGCGGACTTACTCAGAATGCATGGAGTTTCCAGGACAACTTCTCGAAGATTATAGGAAACCATACTCTCAAGTTTGGCGGGTTTTTTGGCTATAACCAATGGAACCAAGTGAATGGCGGCAGCCTGAATGGAGTGTTCGGATTCAGTGGCACAGAGACCGGCAACGACTTCGCCGATTTGCTGTTGGGCGCGCCCGATACATTTCATCAGGATAGCGACACTTGGATCCAGTCGCGTGTAAAAACTCCCGCAGTCTATGGCCAGGATAGTTTCCGATGGAGGCCTGACGTCACAGTGAACTACGGCGTGCGCTGGGAACTTGGTGAACCTTGGTACGACGCTAAGAACCGGTTACAAGCGTTTGTCCCTGGCGAGCAGTCCAAAGTTTATCCGAATTCCCCGGAAGGTTGGGTGTTCCCGGGCGATCCCGGAATTCCCCGGACCTTGGCGCCGACCCAGCTTCATAATTTTGCGCCTCGCTTGGGAGTCGCTTATGCACCTGCGATGACGGGGGGCTTGCTGGGTAAACTCTTTGGTGGCCCGGGCAAGACGAGCGTTCGCGCTGCTGCTGGTATTTTTTACACCTCGTTTGATACCGACTGGCAGGGCTACGAGGAAGGCGATCCGCCCTTCTCAAACTATTACGTGAGCCCGACCCTGGTCTACCTCGGAGAACCCTTCAAAAGTCGCCTCAGCGGTGACAACCCCGGCCAACGCTTTCCTGTTCCTCCGTTATCGCCCGATGTGAGTTTTGCTTCCTTCCTGCCGATCGATGGCGTGGGTTATCAGACCACGAACGTCACTCCATACACAGAGGACTACAATTTCACCATTCAGCGGCAAATCGCCAAATCGACAATCTTCACCATAGGATACGTGGGCACGCAAGGACATCATCTCTTTTCCCAGGTGGACTACAACCCGGGGAGTGCAGCCAAGTGCCTGAATATAGCGAGCCTGTACGACGCTGTGGGGGAGCCGGGGCAAGGGTGCGGTCCTTTCGGCGAAGACAACATTTATTCCATCGACGGCCAAACGTTCTACGGCACGCGTCCGTACTCCGTTACTTCCGGGCGTTACCTTAGCCAGGGTCTGTTGGACTTTCTGGACAGTTCTTGGGAGGCGACGATGGGCAACTCCAGCTACAACGCCTTGCAAGTCACGGTCAACAAAGCGGTCGGCCCCTTGCAATTCCTGGCGGCGTATACCTATTCAAAATCCCTGGACGACTCTTCGCAGTTTCTTGACATGATCAATCCTTTTAATTACCGCCTAAGCAAGGCGCTGTCTGCTTTCGATATGACGCACAACTTTGTGGCCAGTTATACCTATCAATTGCCGTTCGGCCGGCTGGCGCTCAGCCAGAGCGGTGTGTTGCACCGGGCGCTTTCGGGCTGGGAGGTAGCGGGCATCACACATTTCAGCACGGGGGTACCTGTTACGCTTTCTGAGAGTGACGACCAATCGCTCTGTGGCTGTGGAAGCCTCGGAACTTCCTCAGTTGATTTTCCCGATTACAACAACCAGCCGATTCAGTTCTACAACCCGCGAACTTCAAAGGGCTTTCAACAATTTTCAACGACCCCGTTTAGCCGCGAGCAGCTCGGTCAGGAGGGTACCGCCAACCGTCGCTTCTTTTTTGGTCCTGGCCTGAATAACTGGGACATTTCGGTTTTCAAGAACGTCCATATCAGCGAGCGGGTGACGCTGGAGCTTCGGGGAGAGTTCTTCAATGCCTTCAACCACACTCAGTTCGAAAACCCTGTGGGTAATTTCACGGCGAGTAACTTCGGTGAGGTTACTTCAGCGAATGCTCCGCGCATTGGCCAAGTTGCCGTGAAAATCCAGTTTTAGCCGACTCTTGAACGACAGGGAGGCATCCGATGCCAAGGACGGTTCTCGGTTTCAAGGTGGATCGCCGCCAATTCATCCAAACAGCGGCAGCAGATACAGCCGGCAGTGGGTTTTCATCTTCCGCTCTTGCGCAGTTATGCCCTTCGCAGCCGGGCACGGTTCGAGACCGGCTGTGGGTATTCTGCAATCCCGTGAATGCTGACTACGAGTACGTCCGCAAACGGTCTGTGATGTCACCGGTCGAGAGCGCATTCTACCTCGGGGTGCCGAACATACTCATGGTCAACGAGTATCCCGGTCCCAAAGGAGGAGTGAAGTTCTTCCCAGGGCCTGAGCCATTGTATCAACTTCCCAATCAGGAGGGATGGTATCAGCCATTTGAACCGTCATTCGAGCAGTACGCTTTCTCCCTGAAAGTCCTGAAGCGAGTGGCGTGGTCCATCGTGGACGCTGGCGGCGTCACCAAAGACTGGGAGAGAAAGCAAGTGTTGGACATGGCTTTCCATACTCCCAACTTTGTCGGTGTGTACATGGATGACTTCTTCCGCGGCGAACCGGACGCCAAAGTAGCGAGCTTGACGCTCGACGAACTTCGGGCTCTTCAGCAGCAACTTAAACAACCCAGCAAGAAGCTTGATCTGTATGTTACTTTTTACACTCGGTTCTTGAACCGCCCGATAGCTGATTACCTCAATCTGATCGATGTGGTTGCAATATGGACGAGCCAGACGCAGGATTTGGCACGCCTGGACGCAAACCTGGCGCTCTTGGAAAAACTGGCTCCCAAACCCAGAAAAATGCTCGGACTGTATACAGCAGCATATGACAGAAATCGAATCCCATGGTGGACAGATCTGCCGGTCGCGACCATGCAACATCAGTGCGAGTTGGCCCTGAGAGCTCTCCGGGACGGCCGAATCGATGGGATCGTTATTTACGGCTGTACCACAATGGACCTCGGCTGGCAATCCGTGGAGTGGACACGCGACTGGATTCAGAGAGTCGGAGAAATCAAGCTCTGATCGCAGGTCAACAGCAGACATTCGCTTGTTGAAGAAGAAGGAGGTTTTAGAGAATGAGTCATCGCGCGGGCTTAAAGGTACACCGTCGCCAATTCCTCCAAGCTGCGGCAGGAGCCGCTGCCAGCTGGGGAGTCACGTCTTCCTTCTTCGGCCAAATCTGTCCGCCGAAACCAGGCACAGTGCGCGACCGGTTGTGGGTGTTCTGTAACCCTCGAAATGCCGACTATGATATGGTCCGCAAGCGGTCCGTAATGTCGCCGCTCGAAGGCGCCGTTTATTTCGGAGTGCCGAATATACAGATGGTCAATCAATATCCCGAAGTGGGGCCAGGGTTTCTCCCTGGGCAGGAGGGATGGTTTCAACCATTTGAGCCGCCGCTCGAACAATACGCTTTCCCTCTGAAAGTGCTGAAGCGAGTGGCGTGGTCTATCGTAGGCGCTAGTGGCGTTACCAAAGAGTGGGAGAGAAAGCGAGTGTTGGACATGGCTCGCCATACTCCCAACTTTGTCGGCGTGTACATGGACGATTTCTTCCGAGATAAGCCGGGCGCGAAGGTGGCAAGTCTGACGCTCGACCAACTTCGGGTAGTTCAACAGCAACTCAAGGAACCCAACAGGAAACTGGACCTCTACGTCACGCTCTATACGAATCAATTGAACCACCCAATAGCTGATTACCTAAACTTGATCGATGTGGTCACTCTTTGGACGTGGGAGACCGCCGATTTGGTAGATCTAGAAGGAAATTTAACTCGGCTGGAAAGACTGGCTCCGAAGCCTCGAAAAATGCTGGGTTGCTACACGGCCGAGTACGTTGGAAAGCGAACTCCGGCGTGGACAGGCATGCCTGTCCCGACCATGCAGCGCCAGTGCGAGTTCGCCCTGCGGGCCCTCCGCGACGGCCGGATTGAGGGGATCATCATTTACGGCTGCACCACCATGGATCTTGGTTGGGAATCTGTCGACTGGACACGCGACTGGATTCGACAGATTGGGGATTCGAAACTCTGATCGCCAACTGGAGGCCCAGTAAAAGTCGCTCTTGAGACCATGGAGGCGGTTTTTCGGTACGCTTAGCCATTCCTTTCATCGAGACAGTGCCCGCAATTGATAATGGATGATCCTTTAAAGCTACTACGTTCCAAGCCGTAGTTATTGACTGACTGGGCCGTTTCCGACGGGGTTACTCCTCCTCGTTTATGAATCAAGGTGAAGCACACACTGGCGCAGCTCCAACTGCCCCCCCAACCCTGCGGCGTGTCCTGACGCTTAAGGATCTCATCTTCTACGGCATGGTCCTGATGCAGCCGATCGCTCCTGTAGGCATTTTCGGCTTTGCCCAAAGCATGTCCCACGGGCATGCCGTGACCACGATATTGATCGGCATGGTCGCAATGATGCTGACGGCCTTTAGTTACGGCCGGCTTGCGACCATCCACCACTCAGTCGGATCAGCGTACACGTACGTGGGGCGCGAGTTCAATGTCTACCTGGGATTTCTCGTCGGTTGGGCCATCACGCTGGACTATTTGATGATTCCACTCATCAACACCGTCTTTGGCTCACTGACTCTCCACCGGCTAATGCCGAAGATTCCATATGTTGCCTGGGTTGCGCTCTTCGTAGGAATCATCACATTTCTCAATTTACGCGGTATTCGCGCGGTAGCCAATGCCAACACACTGCTTCTTGGAATCATGAGCGGCGTCGTCCTGGCATTCGTGGTCCTGGCAATCCGTTACATAGCCCACGCGCACGGCTGGAGCGGGCTCGTTTCCTTCAGCGCCTTCTACGATCCACGCACCTTCGACGTTCGCTCGCTTGGCAGGGCAACTTCGCTTGCGGTTCTCACCTATGTTGGGTTTGATAGCGTGACGACCCTCGCTGAGGAAGTGTGCGATGCCGGGCGCACGGTGCCCCTTGCGACCGTGCTCATCTGCCTGCTAACCGGGATCTATAGCGCTGTTGAGGTTTATCTAGCTCAGCTTGCCTGGCCGGATTACCTGAGATTTCCGAATCTCGCAATGGCCTTTCTCGATGTCACGCGGCGCGTCGGCGGTCCGATACTGCTCGAGGCCATGGGAGGGATTTTCATTATCGCCTGCGTGGGCAGCGGGTTAACTGGACAAGTGGGTGCGGCGCGACTGCTCTATGGCATGGGTCGTGATAACGTCCTCCCGCGCCGCCTTTTTGCGCATCTTGATGCGCAGCAGGGTAATCCAAGTTTTAATATCTGGATTATTGCGGCGCTGACGTTCGCCAGCGCATTGCTCATCAGTTATGAGCGGGTCGCGGAGCTTATGAACTTTGGCGCCTTTCTCGGCTACATGGGCGTCAACCTCGCCGCCATCCGGCGGTTTCATCCTCGCAGGGGAACCAGCCTGCTCGTTGGGTTCCTCGCTGGTGTCCTTGCTCCTGGGCTGGGTTTCGTGTTTTGCTTTGCGATCTGGTGGGGCCTGGCCGCGCCCGCCAAGATCATCGGCGGGCTCTGGTTCCTGCTAGGACTGGGTTATCTTGCCGTCAAAACCCGCGGCTTTCGATTACG
>JASHTR010000297.1 GCA_030040455.1 Terriglobia bacterium
ATCGTTTCAGTGATCCAAACCAGCGTGGATGATATGAACCCGCAGCTTTATGGCTATTTCGCCGAACAGGCGTTTGCCGCCGGAGCGCTTGACATCGCGTGCGCTTCACTGCAGATGAAGAAGAACCGGCCGGGCTTGGAGATTACTCTCCTGTGCGCGCCGGAGCGGACGGAAGCCCTTATCGAGCTTCTTTTCAAGGAAACCACAACGCTAGGCGTGAGAATTTTTGAAGCCCGGCGAGAGACGCTTGAGCGGGAGGTTGTGGATGTTGAGGCGCCCGGTGGGGTGCTCCGGGTGAAAGTGGCGAGGCGGGAGGGCCGCGTGCTGAACGTTGCCCCCGAGTATGAAGATTGCCAGCGGCTGGCACGCGAAAAATCCGTGCCGCTTAAAGAAGTGATCCTTGAAGCTCAAACTGCTTTTCGGGCGAAGAATAAATTGAATCATTGAATCGTAGATTCAATGAAAACAATGAGGCGATGAATAAATTCTATATCACCACTCCCATCTACTACCCTAACGCCCGGCCCCACGTCGGCTCGGCGTATACCACCATCGCCTGTGACGCCATCGCGCGCTATCGGCGCATGTGCGGCGATGATGTGGTCTTCCTCACCGGAACGGACGAGCATGGCGAGAAGCTCCAGCGAGCGGCAGATGCTGCGGGGGTTCCCGTGGAGCAGTTTGTGGCCAAAAAAAGGGTGCTCTTCAAAGACCTTTGGCGGATGCTCGGCCTTGGAGAATTCCGCTCGCTCTCGGACGGCGACGTCGCGGCGGGTTTACCCCGTCCGGGCGAAGAGGGCAGTGTCGGCTCGCCAGCGCCTCCTATAAACCGCCTCTTTGTCCACACTTCGCAAAACCCTGCGCACGTGAAATCCGTGCAGTGGATGATCCGGCAGGCCGATAAAGCGGGATACATCGAGAAGAAGAAATACGAAGGCCGCTATTGCGTCTTCGACGAGCGCTATGTTTCCGATAGTCCAGAGCCCGCGAATTGCGATATCTGCGGGCGACCGGCGGAGTTGATCCGAGAGGAAAATTATTTCTTTAGACTCTCGGCGTTTCAGGATCGGCTGCTGAAGCTTTACGAAGATCAGCCCGAATTCGTTCAGCCTGATTTCCGCATGAACGAAGTAACGAGCTTCGTGAAGAGCGGGCTGCGCGATATTTCGATCAGCCGCCGGCGGCTGAAATGGGGAATTCCGTGGCCCGACGATCCCGACCAGGTGGTCTACGTCTGGTACGACGCGCTCACCAGCTATCTCACCGGAATCGGCTTTGAGGGCGATAAACGAGGCAAAGATTTTGAGAGATACTGGCCCGCCGACGTGCACATGATCGGCAAGGATATTCTCCGCTTCCACGCCGTTTATTGGCCCGCGTTTCTTTGGGCTGCTGGCCTCGAGCTTCCCAAATCTGTCTTTGCCCACGGCTGGATTTACTACGAGCAGGACAAGATGAGCAAGTCCAAGGGCAACGTCGTCTATCCCGAGCTGATCGCCAAGGCGTTCGAAGAGTTCGGCGCGCCGGGAAACGACGCCCTGCGCTATTACCTGCTGAGAGATACACCGTTTGGGCAGGACGGGAGTTTTTCCTACGAAGGTTTGATTCAGCGCTATAACTCGGACTTGGCAAATGACTTGGGGAACCTGGCGAACCGCACAATAACGATGATCCGCCGCGATCACCCTTACCCGGAGGGAAAAGTTCCCTATCGGCAGGACGCTGACCGAAACCCGGACGTGCGAAACCTGCGGGAGTCCTTTAGCCAGTTGCTGAAGGACTTTCGGCGGCACATTGGAGGTTACGACCTGTTCCGCGCTCTTGCGGGTGTCTCCGGCATTGTCGCCGACTTAAACAGCTTCCTGAACCAGATCGCCCCTTGGGCAGTTGCTGCGTTGATCGGGACTTCCCTCTTCCTGCCTCCTGGCTCTGACATACGTCGGCCCGGCGAGGAGTCACGCGAAGTTCCGAAGAGCGATGATGGGCAAAGGCTGCTCGATGGGACCCTTTACGTTACTGCGGACATGCTCCGATGCATCGCTGTGCTGCTTTCGCCCCTCGTCCCCGCAGGCTCGCAACGCCTTTGGTGGCAACTCGGCTGCGAGGGCAGTATCGAAGACCAGAGAATTGATAATTTGGAATGGGGAGGACTCAAGCCTGGTACCAAAGTCGGCAAGGCCGAGCCCATCTTCCCCCGCCTCGACAAAGAGAAGACGCTTGCCAGGTTGCACGAGCTTGCCGAAGAAGATCGCCTGAAAGATCAAAAAGCAAAGGAGACCGAATTGGAATTACAACCCGATCAGAAGCCGGCGGCTGTAGCGCCGGTGTCCTCACCGGCGGCGGGCGCTGGAGGTAGCGCCGCTGCAGACCAGAGAATTACCATCGATGACTTTGCGAAAGTCGATCTGCGGGCGGGCACCGTTCTTTCTGCCGAGCCAATTCCCGGCGCGACCAAATTATTGAAGCTGCAAGTGGACATTGGCTCTGAGGTGCGACAGGTCTGCGCGGGCATTGCTGAATACTACAAGCCCGAGCAACTCATCGGGGTGAAAGTGGTGATCGTTGCCAATCTCCAGCCTCGCAAGCTGCGCGGAATCGAATCAAACGGCATGGTGGTTGCGGCGTCCGTGGGAGAAGAGGGCAAGCCGGTGCTGGCGACGTTCGGAGAAGAGGTGCCGAACGGGACAAGGTTGAAGTAGCGCCTAATCTGTGCGGAAGGTGACTTTGAGGCGTTCACATTGCGGCAAACTGGAGACATTATGAGGAAAGATCAAAACCATTTTGAATTTACAGGCGCCGTTTTTCGCGAGGGGAAAGGGTTCAGCTCGCTCTGCCTTGAACTCGATGTTGCTTCGCAGGGCAGAAACCCGCGCGAGGCCAGAAGAAAGCTCGCTGAAGCCGTGGCCTTGTACCTCGAAACCTGCTTTGAGGATGGCGTCCCCTACTTGCGCCCGGTACCCGAGAAAGATGATCCGAGGACTGAAAAGCCGCCGAACCTCGTCGCGGTTTTTCCGCTGAAGGTCGATTTCGAGGTACATGCCGTTGCCTGAACTTCCCGTACTGCGACCGAAGAGGCTTGTGGCAGCACTGAAACGAGCGGGCTTTTACGAAGTGCGTCAGAGCGGGAGCCATCTGCAGCTCAAGCGAGGTAATCTGCTGGTCACCGTGCCCATGCATCCTGGCGATGTGAGGCCCAGGGTCCTTCGCTCGATCTTACGCCAAGCGCACCTCTCGACTGGCGAGTTGCGTCGGTTTCTGTGATTTCATGAACATCTGCCTCGACTCTCACGCGCACCTGGGTGATCCGGCGTTTGACGTCGACCGTGATGCGGTGATCGATCGCGCAATCTCCGCCGGGCTGCGCTATGTGCTCGTGATCGCAGGCGTCGCCGACCCTGGCCAGCCCAGCGAGCCGGAGGAGGTAATGCGGCTGGCGGATCAGCATGAGGGATTTTTCGCGGCGGCTGGCATCCACCCGCATCACGCCCGTCACGCACAGCAGGATTCGCTTGAGGATTTGCGCAGGATTGCAGGCGGGCGTAAATTTCTGGCCCTGGGAGAAATCGGCCTCGATTACCATTACGACCACTCGCCGCGCGACGCGCAGCAGCAACTCTTCGTCGAGCAGTTGGAGCTGGCGCGCGAATTGAAGCTGCCGGTTATCATTCATTGCCGCGAAGCATGGGCGGACCTGCGCGCCATTCTCCGGACACACTGGAGCGGGTCGAGCTTGGGCGGTATCCTTCACTGTTTTACCGGGAGCCGGGAAGACGCATTCGAGTTGATGGAAGCCGGATTTCTGGTCTCCTTCGCCGGCAATCTCACGTTCAAAAAGTCGGACGATCTACGCCGGGTGGCAAAAGAAATCCCGGTTGACCGCCTGCTGACGGAGACGGACAGCCCTTATCTGGCTCCCGTGCCTCATCGCGGGCGGCGCAACGAGCCTGCCCATGTCGAGGAAGTTCTGAGGCAACTGGCAGCCCTGCGAAGGCGGAGCGAAGAGGAGATGGCAACGCAGGTTCTCGGGAATTTCAAGCGGTTTTTCCGGTTGTAGCGCGGCCGCGCCAACCCGCCCGGCTGCGCCGCCTCTGCGATCTTTGTGGTAAAGAGTTTTTACCACAGAGAAGACAGAGAGCGCAGAGGACACAGATAGCATGGCGAACAACCCGAACGAGGCGACACGCGAATGAACCTGCGAGGAAAGAACGCGGCGATTCTCATTATTGCAAGCCTGCTGGCCGGGTGGGCGGGGCCGATAAATGCCAGGGCCGAAAATCCGAAGCTTGGAATCTCAGATTTGAAATTTGAGATTTCGTTTCCTGCCGCCGTGCATCAAGGGCCGGTCATAGGGCGGGTTTTTGTCATGATTAGCCGGGAGGATTCCCCCGAACCTCGTTTCCAGGTCGGTTCGTGGGGCGATGCTCCCCCCTTTTTCGCGAGTGACGTCAACCAGCTTCAGCCGGGTGAGGCTGCAGTGATTGACGCGAGCGATCCGGGCTATCCGCTTCACAGCCTTCGCGACCTTCCCGCCGGCGACTATTACGTTGAAGCGCTCCTCAACATTTACACGGAGTTTCATCGCGCGGATGGACACGTCATCTGGGCCCACATGGACCATTGGGAAGGCCAGCAGTTCAACCGGTCGCCGGGGAACCTCTATAGCCGCGTGGAACGAGTTCACCTTGACCCAACCACGGATCAAGTGGTAAAGCTCAGCCTGACGCGTGTGATCCCACCCGTTAAGCTCCCCCGCGATACGCAATGGGTGAAACACATAAAAATCCAGAGCGCATTGCTGAGCCGGTTCTGGGGTCGCCCCATTTATTTGGGAGCCACGGTGCTGCTGCCTCTGGGATACGATTCGCATCCGCAGGCGGAATATCCCGTGATCTACGTTCAGGGGCACTTCAGCCTGAACGCACCCTTCGGCTTCACGACCGACGAAGGTTCAGAAGGTTACGAGTTTTATGATGCGTGGCGCTCGGAGAATTTTCCCCGCATGATCGCCGTCATTTTTCAGCACCCGACGCCTTACTTCGATGATTCTTACGCCGTCAACTCCGCCAACAACGGCCCCTACGGCGACGCCATCATGACGGAGCTGATCCCCTACATCGAAGCCCATTTCCGGGTGATTCGCAAGCCCTGCGCGCGCCTCTTGACCGGCGGGTCAACGGGAGGCTGGGAATCTTTGGCCTTGCAACTCTACCACCCGGAGTTCTTTGGCGGCACGTGGACTTTCTATCCTGACCCGGTGGATTTCCGGCGCTACGACCTGGTGAACATTTATGACGATGACAACGCTTTTATCGAGCCGGGGCACGAGTGGCTTTTCCCTGAGCGGTACGTCATGCGTCGCGCGGACGGGCAGCCGGAAGTCACCGTCCGCGAGTTCAGCCAATTGGAAGCGGCGCTCGGTAGCCACGGTCGGTCTGACCAGCAACTCGAAGCCTGGGAATCGGTTTTCGGGCCGGTGGGTGAAGACGGCTATCCAAAGCCGCTATGGAACAAGCGGACGGGCGCAATCGATCATGCGGTTGCGGACTACATGCGAGACCACGGCTACGACCTTCGCGATTATCTCGCCACCCACTGGCAATCCATCGGCCCCGATCTTGTCGGAAAGCTGCATTTTTACGTCGGCGACATGGACAATTATTACCTGAACCTGGCGGTTTATCTGTTTCAGGATTTTTTGGATTCGTCGGAAAATCCACATTATGCCGGCTCTTTTGAATACGGGCGGCCCATGCAAGGGCACGGGTGGCAGCCGATGTCCAACGCGGACCTGGTGCGGATGATGGCCAAGCATATTGTCCAGCAGGCGTGCACTGATCCCACGGCATGGCAGTACAAGTAGGGAGCTGGGAACAGAGATCAGAGATCAGCCATCAGCTATCAGCGGCCGGGTGACAGATTCAGATGCCCTTTGTTATCATCGGTTATCATCGATAGTAGGCTTTCATCGAGGCGTTCATGAAGGTAGGGGTTCACACGTCGATTGCGGGCGGGGTGGAAAATGCTGCCCATCACGCGAAGAAGATTGGATGTGACACCTTCCAGATGTTTTCCGCCAATCCGCGCGGCTGGCGAGCCACGGCGCTCGAGCCCGAGGCTTGCCTGAAGTTCCGCGTGGCTCGGGAGAAGTATCAACTCGCGCCGGTCGTCATTCACGATAACTATCTCATTAACCTGGCTTCTGCTGACTCCTTCATCCGAGAAAAGTCTATTGCTGCGTTCCGGGGAGAGTTGGCGCGAGCGACAGCCTTGGGAGCGGACTATCTCGTTACGCATCCGGGCAGCAGCAAGGGAACCACAACCGAACGAGCGATTGCGAATTGCGTCGAGTCTTTGAAGAAGGCGGCTGACGGCTTCCATCTCGACGGCCTGACCGTTCTTATTGAGAATACGGCGGGGCAGGGGTCAGCGATTGGCAGGACGTTTGAAGAGGTCGCCGGGATGATGCGCGGGGCGTGTCGCGCGCTTCCCGTGGGCGCTTGCATCGACACGGCGCATTGCTTTGCGGCGGGGTATTCGATTCACACCCCAGACGGATTGGACAAGACAGTTCTTCAGCTCGATGCGACGGTTGGCGTTGCCAAGGTGCGCGTTATTCATGCCAATGACTCGAAAACGGTCTTTGATTCTCATGCTGACCGCCACGAGCATATTGGCAAAGGCTATATCGGCGCTGAGGCCTTTCGGCGCATCGTGCAGCATCCGAAGCTGCGAGCCATTCCGTTCATCTGTGAGACGCCGGTGGACCGGCCGGGCGATGATAAACGAAACATCCGCATGATGCGAAAGCTGGCGAACGAAAAACCAGAAACTACAAACTAGAAACCAGAAGGCTGATTTCTTTTAACTTTCAACTGCCTCACATGGACTCGCAATACGACCCTCAACAAATTGAAATCAAGTGGCAAAAAGTCTGGGCAGAGAAAAAGCTCTTTGATGCGGATCCCTCCTCGGACCGGAAGAAGTATTACGTCCTGGAAATGCTGCCCTATCCCTCCGGGGACATCCACATGGGCCACGTGCGGAACTATTCGATTGGGGATGCAGTGGCGCGATACAAATGGATGCAGGGTTACAACGTGCTCCACCCGATCGGATGGGACGCTTTCGGGTTGCCGGCTGAGAATGCCGCGATCAAGCACCAGCGGCATCCCTCGGAGTTTACGTTCAGCTATATCGAGCGGATGCGCGATCAGCTCAAGCGCCTGGGGCTTAGTTACGACTGGCGACGCGAGATTGCCACCTGCGTGCCGGAATATTATCGCTGGAACCAGTGGTTTTTTCTGCGCATGTTCGAGCGCGGCCTGGCCTATCGCAAGAAAGGCCGGGTGAACTGGTGCCCGCTCTGCGAGACGGTCCTGGCGAACGAGCAGGTGATTGATGGGTGCTGCTGGCGGCATGAAGACACTCCGGTGATGGAGCGAGAGCTCGAGCAGTGGTTCCTGAAGATTACCGCCTACGCCGAGCGGTTGCTGGTGGATATGAAGCATCTCCTCCGCTGGCCCGAGCGCGTTCTGACCATGCAGGAGAACTGGATTGGAAAATCGAAGGGGACGCTGGTGGATTTTCGGGTCGATGACACCGGTGATCTGATTCGGGTGTTTACAACCCGCGTGGACACGATTTTCGGCTGCACGGCCATCCTCCTGGCGCCGGACCATCCCTTGGTCGAAAAGCTGATCGCAGGCTCCAAATCACCGGCAGAGCTCGAAGAGGCCGCGGAGCGGATCAAGGCTTCAGCGGCGCGGGCGCGCGCGAGCTTGAACCTGGAAAAACAAGGAGCGTTCACGGGGTTTACGGCTCGCAACCCCTTTAGTGGCGAAAGTGTCCCGGTGTGGCTTGCCAATTTCGTGTTGATGGAATACGGCGCGGGGGCCGTCATGGCCGTCCCCGCCCATGACCAGCGCGACTTTGAATTTTGCACTGCCTATGGATTGCCGATTCGACGGGTGATTGAGCCGTTCGACGGCGGCGTAGCGGATGTCACGAAGGCTGCATTCGTGGATTACGGCAAGCTCGTCCATTCGGGTCCTTTCAGCGGCCTCGCTTCTGAAGAAGCCATTGACCGAATGACCGAGAAGGCGGAGAACGAGGGCTTTGGCGAGAGGGCGGTCGAGTATCGCCTTCGCGACTGGGGCATCTCGCGGCAGCGCTATTGGGGAACGCCGATCCCCATCATCTATTGCGACGATTGCGGAGTCGTTCCGGTGCCGGAAAAC
>JASHTR010000298.1 GCA_030040455.1 Terriglobia bacterium
GGTGCGACGACACGGACCACGGGGCCGTCCAAATCCTCGAACGATTGCTCCGCAATCAGCGCCGCCAGCTCTCCCGCCATGCCGCCCGTTCGCGTGTCTTCATGCAGCAGGATCACCTTGCCGCATTTGCGGACACTCGCAAGCACCGCTGCCTCATCGTAGGGCAACAGGGACCGAAGGTCAACGACTTCCACCGAAACCTTTTCCTTATCCAGCTCTGTGGCCGCTTCAAGCGCCGTCCAGACCATCGCTCCGTAGGTGATTACCGTAAGATCAGTTCCCTCGCGCCGGACAGCGGCCTTTCCCAGAGGAACCGTATAGTCCTCTTCCGGAACTTCGTCCTTGATACGGCGATAGAGGTACTTGTGCTCGTAAAAGATGACGGGATTCGGGTCGCGGATCGCTGCCTTGATAAGACCTTTGGCATCGTAAGCAGTCGAGGGGATGGCCACTTTGAGCCCCGGCGTGTGGACAAACCACATTTCGTTCGATTGCGAATGATAAGGCCCTCCATGCACGCCCGCGCCCGAGGGTCCGCGAATCACCATCGGCACGCTCGCCCCCCAACGATAGTGAATCTTGGCGGCCATATTCACAATCTGGTCGAAGCCGCAGGCGATGAAATCCATAAACTGCATTTCCACCACCGGCCTCATACCCATCAGGGCCGCGCCGGTCGCCGCTCCGACAATAGCAGCCTCCGAGATGGGAGTATCAATGACGCGGTCCTTGCCAAATTTTTCCAGCATTCCCGCCGTCACCTGGAACGCGCCTCCATATTCGGCGACGTCTTCACCTATGACGAAGACAGAGGCATCCCGCTCCATTTCCTCCCAGATTCCCTGCCGGACAGCCTCAAGATAGGTTAAAAGGGGCACGGAGACCTCATTGTGCGATGGAGTCGTTTTTTCATTGATCCATCGAGCCAATGAAACAATGATTCAATAATCCAACGTTCTTTCCCACCAACAATTTTCACCGCAATAAACGCCTTCCAGCGCCGTCGGGCCCTCGGGGAGCGGCGAAGATTCAGCGTAAGAAACAGCCTCATCCACCTCGTTTTGTACCTGCGCCTCCATTTTCTGAACGTCCGAGCGGCTGAGCACGCGCCGGGCAACGAGGAGCTTTTCAAGGCGACAAATCGGATCTTTTGTCTCCCACTGTTTCAACAGTTTTCGAGAGACGTACTCGGCCGCGTCGTGAGCGGAATGGCCCGTCATGCGAAACGTCTTGCACTCAATGAACGAGGGCCCCTTCCCTTCCCGGCCCCGAGCGATGGCCTGGGCCACCACGTGGTAGACGGCCAGCACGTCGTTTCCATCTACTTTCACGCCCGGCATTCCGTAGGCGCTGCCGCGAACCGCCAGATCTTTTACAGCGTATTGTTTCTCCGTGCCGGTTGAGTAGGCGTAGGCGTTATTGTTGCAGAGAAAGACAACCGCAAGCTTCATTACCGCGGCCATATTCATCGCCTCGTGCACGTCGCCCCGGCTGGAAGTACCTTCGCCAAAATGGACGAGCACCACGTTTTTCCGTTTTCGCTGCTTGAAGGCCAGCGCCACGCCGCAGGCCACGGGGCAGGTATCCCCCAGTGGGGAAATGATCGGAATCAGGCCGCGCTTCAGGTCTCCAATATGCAGCGTGTTCTCGCGGCCGCGGGTGGGACCGTTGGCGCGCGCCATCCAGTTCGAAAACATCTCCCGCAACGGGATGCCACGAATGAGGAATGAAGAAAAGTCGCGATGGCTCGGGATGGCGACATCACCTTCAATGAGCTGAATCGCCGAGCCAACACCCATGGCTTCCTGGCCACGTCCGACGTAGACGCCGCCTACAATCTTTCCCTGCCGATAAAGAACGCGCTCAATACGGAACTCCGATTCCCGCGTCAGCTTGAGATAGTAGAGCATTCGCCGGAGCGTAGCAGCATCCGGTTGACCGGACGGAGCGCGCGTTTTTGAGGTTGTTGAAACAGGCATCAGGCTTCCGATATCACGCTGTGGCACAGCATTCGTCTTATTATGCTGCGGCCCTTCCATCCTTTGCTTGAAAACACCTAGAAAAGCCGCAGCGTTTCTGAACAGCGAACCGTACAGCACCGGATACGAATCTAAAACCTAAACATCGAAATTTGCAAAAGCCGCAGGGTCAAACCACGGGCCCAACGCTACGAGTTGTGGATTGAAAATCACAAATCGGCGCCCGCCTGCATCTCCATGCCAAACACCTCGCCGAACTGCCGGACGACGTGACCGGCGACCTCCGGCATGTCCGCAGGTTTGCCAAGCAGCCGCGCCAGTGAAGTCACGCCTTTATCGCGGATGCCGCAAGGGACGATGGCGTTGAAATAAGCAAGGTCCGTATTCACGTTAAATGCAAAGCCGTGGGAAGTGATCCAGCGCGAAACATGCACGCCCAGGGCTACAAGCTTTTCATCACCCACCCAAACGCCGGTGAGCCCCGGCGTCCGCTGCGCCTGAACGCCGAGTTCCTTTGCCACCTGGATAAAGACTTCCTCCAGAGAGCGCATATACCACGCGATATCGCGCCGAAGTCCGGTGAGGTCGAAAATCGGATAGCCGACCAACTGGCCCGGGCCATGATAGGTGACGTCGCCGCCACGATCGATTTCGTAAACCTGGGCACCGCTCTTTCGGAGCGCCTCCGGAGCGATCAGCAAATTTTCGCGTCGCGCATTGCGTCCCAAAGTATAAACGTGGGGATGCTCCAACAGGATGAGTGTGTCAGGAATTGCCAGGGCTTTGCGCCGTGCAACCCTCTCTTTTTGCAGCGCCAGCCCTTCAGCGTAACCTACGCGACCGAGCTGTTCGACGCGGCAGATCATTAAAATAGCCCGCCCCAGTTTCGAGCGCGGAGGGGCAGCTTTACGCCGCCATTTCGCGTTGTGGGGTAAAGCCAGGCTTAACCAAATTAAGCTTCAACTTACTCAACGTCCCCTGCGGCTTTGCCACCCCCGCGACGCTAATTCGGGCAGCCGCCAGGTAAACCTGCTACTTCAGGCTGTCGAGGTAGGCAATCAACGCCTTCATCTCATCGTCGGAAAGGGGAAACGCCGGCATTCCGCCCGCGGTCATCGTAGCATTCGGATGCCGGACGAGATCCTCCAGTTGGTCAGACGATAGTTTCTGGCTGATGCCGATCAGTTTAATGGCCATCGCAGTGCCTGCACCTCCTTCGCCGTGACAAGCGACGCAGCCCTTGGTCTCAAAGATCTGTTTTCCTTGCGCGATGAGCGGGCTCGCGACAGTGGTTTGCGGCGCGGTCGCGGCCACTGTCCCACCCGCCATTTCCGGCTGGAAAGGCTGCCGCATGAATTGCTCCTCCGCGATGTCTTGCCGGCGGAGTTGCATACGAATGGCCGGATTGCTGTTGTCTACATGGTAGCTGATGATGCCCAGGGCAATCAGTCCCAGCAATACGACGGAATAGACGCTCACCGCGACAGGCCGCTTCCAGGGGCGTCTTTCCGGACTTCGGTCATAAAACGGCAGGCCGACGAGCAACGCGGTGAGAATACCGGGAATCACCAGAATGCCAACAACAGCCAGCGGTCCTTCCCAATATTTAAGCCACTGAAAGATGGGCCGGTAATACCACTCCGGGCGCGGGATAAATTGGGTATCCGCGGGGTTCGCCGCTGGACCCAATGCCTTGGGGACGAAGTAAGCGAGCAGCGCCAGAATAACGATCAACAGCAACGCAAAGGCGGCGTCGAGAACGAGCTGTTTGGGATAAAACATGCCCGTCTTGCCTCTCGGGGCAACCGGATGAGCGCTGGGAGATCCGGCAGGGGTTGCCTTCTGGAAGAGCAGAAGGTGAGCGCCAACGAAAATCAAGAGAGCCGCGGGCAGCAGGAAAACATGCAGCACGAAGAAACGCGAGATGGTGAGCGTGCCCATCCCCGCTCCGCCGCGCATCGCCAGCTTGAGCCATTGCCCTACCACCGGCACCTCGCTCATCACGTTGGTTCCGACGGCCGTCGCGAAATAGGATCTTTCATCCCAGGGAAGCAGGTATCCCGTAAACGCCATGCCCAGCACCAGCGCGAAGAGCACCAGGCCCGCCAGCCAAAGCAGCTCTCTGCGGCCCTTGTACGAGCCAAACAGAAACGTCTGCGTGAGGTGAACCACCAGAAGAATAATCATGATGCTCGCGCCGTAGGAGTGGATGCTGCGGAGGAAAGCACCGTCGGAAACGACTTTCATCAGGTAGGCGATCGTGGTGTGCGCGTGGTCTGCCGACGGGACGTAGTACATGGCGAGAAAGATGCCGGTGACCACCTGAGAAAGAAGAATAAACAATAGCCCGGACCCGAATACGTAAGACCAGCGCGCTCCTCCCGGGATGCGCTCGTTCAGAAGCGTGTGTAGCATCGGCTTCCAGCCCGTGCGCTGGTCCAACCACTCGGGAAGGCTCTCCTTTGTTTCCGGGCCACGAAATGGCTTAACGCGAGGGGGCAAATCCGGCATCACGAATCCTCGTTTCTACCCGATGACTTCTTTCTCAGGAACTAAGTTGCGGAAATATTCGTAGCGCACCATCAAACGCCCATTGCGAACCATGATGGGCAGCGTGTCCATTCCTCGCGGCGGAGGCCCTGAAATATATTTCCCCGAAGCCTTGAAGGTGCCGCCGTGACAGGGGCACTTGAATTCGTTCAATTGAGGATTCCATGCCACCTCGCAACCGAGGTGCGGACACACGGCCGTAAGCACGCGGAGATTGCCTTGCGGGCCTTCTGTCACATAAACGACATGTTGCGAAATAGTCTGGCGCCATCCATCGATGTCTTGAATTTTCACCACCCGGCGAAGGGGCACCGCAAGAGAATGATACTGCTCCGCGGGACCGAGATCGGACCAGCCGGCCTCACCGGTTTTTGCAAACAGCGGATAAAGCACCAGTCGAACCAGAGGTATGCAAAGCAGCACTGCAACCACGGCACCGACAATCCCCAGCAGCCAGCCAATGAACCTTCGCCGGCTCGCATCCCGCGGCGCAGGCGGCGCGGAAGGTACTGGCGGTAGCCCCGCGTTTTCGTTTTCCTGGTTGTTTTCTGAACTCATCAATTCCTTTCCAGGGCCTGGGCAGCCACGCCCACAGAGCCTGTGTGATAACTGTTCCCAAACGTGTCATTCCGAGCGAAGCGAGGAATCTCGCACTGAAAACACGCCACTCAATATTTCAGTACTGTATGAATGTCGTATTTGCTTAGCTTCTCGCGCCCTTTCAAGAACTCCAGCTCGATCAAAAACCCAAAACCTGCCACTCGCCCTCGCAGTTGCTCAACAAGGCGGCCTACCGCAGCAGCCGTGCCTCCGGTGGCCAGCAAATCGTCGATGATGAGCACGCTATCTCCGCCCTGGATGGCGTCCTGATGGATTTCAAGCGCGTCATCGCCGTATTCCAGATGGTAAACTTCCCGCACAACTTCGGCGGGAAGCTTCTTAGGCTTGCGCACGGGAACGAATCCCGCATTTAGCCGGTATGCGACCATAGGAGCAAAGATGAAGCCGCGCGCCTCAATTCCAACCACCCGGTCGATTTGCTGGCCGACGTAGTGGTTAGCGAGGGCGTCCACGGCGCCGTGCAGGCCGACGGGCTCTTTGAGCAAGGTGGTGATATCGTAAAAAAGAATTCCCGGCTTCGGGAAGTCAGGCACTTCACGGATCAGGCTCTTGAGTTCTTCCACATTTCCTCCAGGCATTGCGAGGTCGAAAATCCTTGTTGTTTTAGCAGCCATTTCGCAGGATTGTCATCTCTGAGCGGAGCGAAGAATCCCGTCATTTACCAAGCCCTGCAAATGCCGGGATTCTTCGTCGCTTCGCTCCTCAGAATGACTGGCTCCGCCGGTTGAGGCCATCCCGCACGCTCGCTGGGCCGATCTACCAGCGGTTAGCCACAGTTAGAGCCGTCCTGACCCGTGGGCTCTTCACCACGGAAACAGGCCACGGTCAATCACAAACGATTGACCGTGGCCTGCTACCAGCCTTCGATCACAAATCGAATGTAGGAGTCGCAGATGGGTTCTTCAGCCTCCTGGACATGAGTTACCACCGCGCTGCGCGGGCCTAGCATCAGCTTCTTTTTGAACTCACGAAGCGTCCTTTCGTCGCCTACCGCGTAAGCCTCCACTCTTCCATCCAGAAGATTTTTCACGTACCCGCGCACTCCCAGCGTGTTGGCCTCACGCTCTGCAAAATAGCGGTATCCAACGCCCTGCACTCTTCCTGAAATCAGGAATTGCCTTGCCACCAGCGGGGCAGGGTCCTTCTTCATGCCACCGCTCCCAGCGGCCATTCATCCGGAGCAAGTCCCGCAAGAATCGCCTGGCGGACGCGGCGCAAGACATCGGGCAAAGCATCGAGCGAGGAGTCTTTCGTCTCGATGGCTTCGTGAAACGTAACCCGCACCCGGCCAGGATGGATAGCGAACTTTCCCTTCGGCATAATTCGCCTGCTTCCCGAAATGGATACTGGAATGATGGACGCCCCCGACCTGATGGCCATCACAAAGACCCCTTTTTTGAAAGGCAGCAGCCTCCCATTCTCACTTCGAGTTCCTTCGGGAAAGACAAGGAAGGAATGGCCCGCTTTGAGGGACCCCACTGCTTCTTCGATGGCGCGGATCGACTTTTCCCGGCTCTTGCGATCGACGAGAATAAATCCCCTCCGTCGCATCGCGCGTCCAAGGATGGGAACCCGGAAAAACTCTTGCTTGGCCAGAATAAGAACGGGTGGCAAAAGACCCACGACTACGGGCGGGTCGCAATTGCTTTGATGATTCACCATGTAGACCACCGGACCGTTTGCCGGGATCCTCTCCTGGCCGCGAGCCTCCACAACCACGCCCGCCATCCGCACTGCAAGCTGAGCGCCTAAAACTCCAACCCGATAAATTGGATCGGAATTGCCTGAAACCAGGGTGTAAATCAAGTAGGGCGCCCCGACGACAAGAATATAAATCATCACAAAAGAGATCACCAAGAACGACCGGATCATGGCATTACATGAAGTCCAGTTGGTGTAAAAGAGTAAAAGCCTCGCGTAAAGACGCCAAGGCAAAAAGCGAGTCGAAAGCCTGAAATCAAAAGCTGCTCGCTCGTCAACCCAATCCTTTCACATCTTCCCGGTTGGGGAAGCTTTGCCATAAAGCCACCCATCGCGGACGGCGAGTTGCGCAGCGGTAGGCTGCGGCATTTCCTCTACGGAATATCGTACCGCTTGCTGGGATCCCAGATTGAAGCGAACGGTCAGCACCTCCATCCCGCGCCGAACTCTCAATTTTACCTTCTCTCCCGGTCTCAGGCCGAGCACTTCTTGAGGCGAGGCATAAAGCACGTGTCCGTTGATTTCGAGGAGGA
>JASHTR010000299.1 GCA_030040455.1 Terriglobia bacterium
CAGTGAGCACTTCTACAATCGGCCAAGTCAGCAGTACTCTATTGACGTTCGCAAATTATAGTGACGGCATTCTCTGTAGCGGCGCTCTATGAGCGCCGAAAAAACGGCGGTCGCAGACCGCCGCTACAGCGCTGAGCCGGATTATTCACAAGCCGTCATGTGAAAAATACCATGCACTGTTTTATTGACGTTCGCAAATGATCGTGACGGCGTTCTCTGGTGTGGCGCTCTATGAGCGTCGAGAAAACGGCGGTCGCAGACCGCCGTTACATCATTTGCAGTACTCAGTCATCCTCTCCCGATGCCCGGCCAAGGAGCTTTTCGAGCGTGCCGCCGGCAATGGCCAGGCGGTCGTCATCGGAAATCCGCGCGCTGGCCAGCACCGCGAGCGCCGCGCCGGGCGTGTAAAGCGGCAAGCGGCTGCCGAACACCAGGTGCTCGGACCCGAATCGTTCCACGAATGCTTCAAGCTGACGGTACGCCAGAATCATGGAGCTTTCAAAGAAGAGATTCGAATGGCGGCGGAGCAGCGGGAAGAGATGCCGGTCGGCGCGGTACCCGGTTTCGATCAGCAGAATTTTCATACGCGGGAAATTCCGAAGCAGCGATTCAAGAGCGTCCCACTCGATGTGCTGCCGCTCAATGACCACCAGGACGGAGCGCGCCTGAAGAAATTCGTACAACTCACCCGAGCACCAACTGGACGGCGAGAAATTGTGCTGATGAACTCCAAAAAAGAGATGAACCGCAACCGGCTGGCGTTTGTCGAGCGCTTCAATGAAATCTGCGTCTGGCAACGCCGCCCACGCCGGGACGAAGCGTGAATTGGGCAGCAGGGCTGCCAGCGCGCGGTTGCCCTCTTCGGCGTCGTACTCTTCCGCGGCGAAGTGCGAAACCAGTGCCCGCCGGATGCCAAAGCGGTCCATCTCGCCCATGAGCTCCGGAGCTCCCAGCGCGAGCTCGCCGTGCACCCCGGAATGGCCTACGCGCGCGTTCGCGTCAAACACGTTCCATGCGGCGACCTCGGCCAGAGCCGGCTCAATACCGGATTTTGACAACGTGTCCTCCTCGGCGGAGCTGTGGGGCGGAGACGAATCCGTTTGACGCCCGCAACGGAATGCTGGCTCCGTCTAAGGTTACTGCAGCCGGATTCCGGCTCGCGGAGACTTCAAGGTTTGCCTCTTTCATGCAGTCTAAATGGACCTCCTCGCCGTTCGCATCCTGGTGCAGGATAACATCCGCTTTCGAAGACCGCACGTTAAACAGCAGTCGCCCAGCCAAACGTAGCTCGCTGGCTTCGACCGCCAGCACATCTTCAACTCCATTGTGGCGGCTGATGGCGACCGCCTCCCCATCTGAGGAGACGCCGCCGGATGGCGCGTTCGGGCTCACCAGCATCCCTGGAGCTGTGCGAAAAAGAACGACGATCTTATCTTCGGCGGACTTATACCCGAAGCCCGAAATTGTCTTAAAGGAGGCAAGAGGCACGGGATTTTGCGTTTTCGCTTGGAATTGCATCGCCACCCCGAAATCCGCTGCGGCGGTGAGCGGCGAATCCAGGCGCAATGTTTCGCGGGGCAGGACGTTGTGCCGGTCGAGGTCCGTATAGGCGTTCTCCGGCGCGGGCGCAGGCTCAATCATCCATTTGAGGGTCGAGCCGCCTGCGGTCAGCAGAGCAAAGGCAGCCTTGCCTTGAATGATTGCTTGGGGACCGTCAATGCGGACCGAATCGCCGGGAGGAATATGCAGAAACGAGGTGTATCGGTGCGCGAGCGGGGCACGCAGCCGGTCATGCACGATCAGGACATCCGGCTTAATGAAAACATATTCCCGCACATACTCATCGAGTTTTTCTTCGTCGTTATAGGCCGGCTTCAGATCGGCGGAGAGAAAATCCAACGCCTGCGAAAATACATGTCCTTGGAACTTCGGATACTGGTGGAGGGCTGGCCAATAGCGGCCGTCGTAGTCTTCCTGGCTAAAAGGGTCGGCATCCACAATCACTGAATTGTGGCCCGGTGCCTGCGAAAAGTAGTCCGCATATTGCGGGTCTTTGTAATAATCCGCGTAGCCTGCTTCGGCGATCAGCTCTTCGCCCCATGCCGCCGCCTGAAAGCTTCCCTGGTCGTGGTGCTCGTGATTGAACCAGGGACCCACACGGAGGGAAATTACCGTGCTGCCGGGCGCCCAGCCGCTTCGCATCACCGCGCTTCCCCGCAAAGGAAAGATGCGCGCAAGAGGCGGCGCGGGAACGGCGGTCCGAGGATGAGTGCAGCAGACAAGATCGAGCAGGGCCGGAGCATCGCCAGAGCTTAATGCCTCAATCTCGGGCGTAGAGGCGGCTTTAAGCTGCCTTTCCCCTGGCTGGCGGGATAAACCTGCCGCTGCTGCCGCGCGCGCGAGGCGGATGACGTCCATCAGCGTGCCGTTCTTCGCGCTTTCGTAGAAGCTCTGAAGGGCTGGGTCGCCAGCATTTTCAGCGCTCCAGGCGTAGCCCGAGAGGGATGAGAGATTACCGCTAAAGTCGCCGGTATCCAGGAATTGCCCGGGCGCAAATTGTGCGTATCGAAGCCACCAGAAGCTGTGAAGCATCTTTCCCATGCCGCGCGGGTGGATGCCGAGCGACTGAAGCGCCGCCGCTCCGAAGGACATCCCCTCCATCGCGAAATCCTCATAACCGGCTGGCTCCGCTTCGCTTCCATCTCCCGGGAAGAGGCCTTGAAGGAGGCTTTCATAGGACGCGATCAGCTCCGCCAGCGCCGGCGCGTAGCGGCTGTTCCAATCCGGGACGTCGCCCCAAAGCGCCGCGCACGCCGCAATGGCGCCGCCGACGGAATTTGCCATGTGATTGCTGGAAGCAGTAGGGAGCCGATTATTGAAGAAGTATTCCTGAAGCGTCGGCCGAATGCTGTTCCCCCAGAACGCTTGGGCAATGCGCGACTTTTCTGCCGGGCTAAGCGCGTCTGCGATCAGGTCATACCCTACGGCTACGCTTTGAGTAAAGACTCCCACTTGATAGTAGGTGTGGAGGCCGTGAGAGAGAAACCAGGGAGGGGTCCAGGTGGGCCATTGTGCCACGGTCAGAAGCGCTTTGCGGGCCGCCGCAAGCGCCTGGACGTTGCCGCTCAGACGGTAATCCAGGGCGTTGAAGGCGATCGCATTCGCGTAGGCGTCGAGGAGATGGCCGTATTGCGGCAGGCCGGGGAAGACCGAGACGGGGGAGAGCAGTGCGATGTTTTCGCCTGCCTGCGGATTGTAGGCAATCTCGGAGCGGAGCCGCGCAGCGTTCCCGCTGATGATGCTGGCTAAAGCGCTCGCACCCGTCATTGATTTTAGTTGCTCGAGACGCACAGCCGTGAGCAGGATGCGAGGATGCGGAGGAATTTTCGCCAACACTAAAGACCGAAGATCTCGCTCCACATTGCCGCTGCCCCTTCGCTTTACATCAAAAGAGATTGGCCCGGAAGAAACACCCTCGGCAACGGCGACACCGCTGCCGCGTGAGATCTCGAGGGGAGGAGCGTCCAACGCCGGAGTCTTCGGCCGTTCCGCTTCCACTTCGAAGCTTCGCAGCGTGAGACGGTTGTGCGAACCCGGCAGGGGATTCGCAATCTCCGCCTCCACGATCACCGCTTGAACCTCAGCGCCCTTCGCAGGAAGGCTAAACTGCTGACCGGTCAGTTGAACTGTGTGCTCCCCCGGGCTGGAGGGCATAGCGGCAATGTATTCTTGCCCGCTGGCCGCAGCCAGCTTCATTCGGACGCCGGTCACTGACCCGCAAGTTTCGAGGGTATAGCGGAGCTCGAGCACGGCGGAGGGTGAAGCGTGAAATTGCAAAGGACGCAGCAAGCCCACCCTTAATATCTTTTGACCGTAAGCTGTAACGTCCCGAACCAGCGCCGGAACTCCTCCCCGGTTTTGAGTGTAGAGCGAAGGGTCATACCCTTCATCCTGAGCGAGGGGATAGCTTATCCAGCCTGAGATTCCATTGCGAAAGCTTTCCGCAAAGCTCCACGACGCTCCGCCCGCCGAGCTACCGAGCAATGGGGGCAGGCCGATCAATCCGCAGATGATGCAGATTGCGCCGATTCGCCGAAGGGGCCAGGTCATCTGTGTCATCTGCAGATAGAGCCACCGGGATTTAAAGCGCTGGCTTCCTGCGGCTGCTTCTCCTCAAGCACGGCCAAGGCGGAAGCCTGACGCCGAATCTTCTCGCAAGCTGTTAGAATGTCTTCAATATCTTTCTGAGATCCGAGGAAAAGCCTATGCTCAAGCCAGATGCCATCGCGGCAGACTTTTTCGCTTTCGGAAAGAAACAGCGAGCTGTAATCCTGCGCCGCTCGCCACTTGCCGCAGTGGCAAAGAGGGCGACTGAAAACCGGATTGCGATACAGCGGGTAAGGATAGGTTCTTTGCGCTGGAATTCCTTCGGCCTCAAAGGCGCGAATAAACAGGTTGCGCGAAACTCCGGCAAAACAAGAAGGGTCGTAACGAAGCGTTACCAGATAATAGGGTTGGTCCTCCCCCCGGGCATCGCTTTCCGCCATGCTTAAACCCTCAAACGACCGAAGGCCTTCGCGCAAATAACCGGCGTTTTGTGTCCGCACGCGGGTTTGTTCCGGCAGCTTGCGTAACTGTGCAAGAAGAATAGCCGCCTGAAAACCGCTAAGCCGATAGTTGCTGCCGAGCGAAAAGTGTTCGTACCAGCCTGCCCCTTTGAGCCGGCCCTGGTTGCAATAACCCCAAAGCTTCTCAGCAATGCCGGAATCGTTCGTCACCATCATGCCGCCTTCGCCGGACGTGATGAGCTTGAACCCCTGAAAGCTGAACGTTCCCACTTCGCCGAAAGTGCCCACGGGTTGACCTCGCCATCGTGCGCCATGAGCGTGGGCGGCGTCTTCAATCAGGGCCAGGTGATGGCGCTCCGCGATGGAGGTCAGCGCGTCGAGGTCGGCCGGAACCCCGCCGAAATGAACCGCGATGATCGCCTTCGTGCGAGGGGTGATGGCGGCTCGAACGGCGGCGGGCGAAAGATTCAATGTGACCGGATCAATATCGACGAACACCGGCGCCGCGCCGCAGAGCAGAACGGAAGTAGCCGTCGCGATAAAGGTATAGGGCGGGACAATCACCTCGTCTCCGCATTCGACGCCCAGCGCGCGCAGGGCGACTTCAAGCGCTACCGTCCCGTTGGCGCAGGAGATGGCGTGGCGCACTTCCGCGAGCTTTGCGAAGGCTGCCTCGAGTTCTTCCACCTTCTTGTTGTAGCCGCCCCACGAGCCGCTTGCGAGCACTTCGCGCAAAGACTTCTCTTCTTCATCGCCGTAAACCGGCCAAGGAGGGAACGGAGCTTTGCGAACCGGAGTGCCGCCCAGGATTGCTAATTCCATCGTCAGTGAACTTCTTCCCTTCTTGTGGTCAACCCCGCGCCAGCGGGGG
>JASHTR010000300.1 GCA_030040455.1 Terriglobia bacterium
TCGTTGTCAACCACCAGAAGGTGGTGGGCCGTGGGTTCCATCGCGGCCCCGGCACCCCCCATGCCGAAGTTGAAGCCCTGGCGCAGGCGGGCGCACGCGCGCGGAATGCAACGCTTTACGTCAACCTCGAACCCTGCTGCCATTACGGGCGCACGCCACCCTGCACGAACGCCATCCTCGAGGCGCGCGTCGGGCGCGTGGTCTATGCAATGCGTGACCCCAATCCTCTCGTGGCCGGGCGCGGCGCGCGAATCCTCCGAAAAAGTGGCATGGAGGTCATCAGCGGAGTTTGCGCGATGGAAGCCGCGCAATTGAACGAGGTGGTCCTCAAGTTCTGGTCCACCGGACTTCCATTTGTCAGTTCTAAAACTGCTGCCAGCCTCGACGGTAAAATCGCGACACGCACCGGCCAATCAAAATGGATTACCGACGCTGCGGCCCGCCAGCGTGGCCGCGCGCTCCGGGCTCAGCATCAGGCGGTTGTCGTGGGCATTGGCACCGTGCTTGCGGACAACCCGCACCTCGGCCCACGCCGATCGGGCGCCGTGGAACCCTGGCGCGTCATTCTGGATTCCGCTTTACAAATCCCAATCCACTCCCGCGTCATCCGAACGGGGCGCTCGATCGTGGCCGCAACCGCCGCGGCCTCCTCGCGGAAGAAAAGGCAACTGGAGCACGCGGGAGCGCGCGTGTGGGTTTTTGAGGGAGGGCGCGTTCCGTTAAAGCGGCTGCTCCAAAAGCTCGCCAGGCAGGGAGTGCTCAGCGTGTTGATTGAGGGAGGGAGCGAAACGCTGGGAAGCTTTTTTGACGCAGGCCTTGTTGACCGAGCTTATTGGTTTCTTTCTCCTATGATTATCGGCTCCGCGGCAAGCCTTTCCGCAGTTCGAGGTCGTGGAGCGGTAGAACTGGCTCGCGCCCCCCGACTTCGCGACGCGACCATCGAGGCCGTGGGCGAGTGCTGGATGATTCGCGGGAATGTAAGCCCGTGGGCCCTGGCCTGATTCCTGATTCCACGCGAAGGCAACGGAAATCGTTCTGCGGGCCATCGTACAAAAGGGAGATAAAAACCAGAATGGAAAGGAAGCACGAACGATGAAGCAGAAACTTTTGACCTATTTTACTGGAGTATCTATTGCCCTTCTCTTTGTTTGTGGTCTGACTTTTGCAAAAGCAAGCACTGTGAGCATCGTTTATCGAGCCCAGATCGGAAAGACCCTCGTCTTGTCGCCGGGCAACTACCGGGTTGTGGTTAATCCACAATCGGAAATGTCGACTGCCGCGTTTTACCAGAACGGCAAGCTCATGGGCAAAGCCTCGGTAAGAGTCGTCTCCGAGGCAAAGAAAAATAGCCAGACAGAAGTCTTCTACGGAAGCCCTCACAACGATGTTCGCAATGTTTCACAGATAGACTTCAACGGATGGCGGGACGAATTGCTTTTCGCGGGATCGCATTCCGGCAACACGGCTGCGGAATAAAAGAGCTCTCAGCCGTCAGCATTCAGCGTTCAGCAAGCAGCTTTCACGACCAAAATTCTTCTACTGACCGCTGAAAGCTGATGGCTGAAAGCCAAGATCATTCTTCCCGCCCGATCGATTTTAGGTATTTCAGCAAGGACCAGCCTCCCGTCACCGGCAGCAGGAAAGCCTGTTTCAAAAGGGCGTGGCGACTTTTGGCTTCTTCGCGCTCCCTTCGGACCTGGCTTTCCAGTTGGAACTGCATCATCATCGCGTACTTGACGAGATCGACGCCGCATTCCTCGCAGCTTCCTCCCTGCAATTGAACGTGCTGGCAGGAGGGACAGGTGAAGCGGAGGGTCATGTGGCAGTGCGAACAGAAGCGTGCGCTTTCCGCATTCTCCCGACCGCATTTCGGGCAACGCCTGACGTTCACAAACTCCTCTGCACCGGATCAGTTCACAGGGAGATAGATGAGATCGCATTGCTGGCCAATGCGAAAATGGCAGGAGCAGTCATCGTAACCACAAATTACTGGATCGGTTCCTGAGTATTGCGATTGCGTGATGAGGTCCCGCTTGCCGCAGAGGGGGCACGCCATGATCGCAAAGAAGGCCGGATCGACAATGTTGCGCAGAGACTCCACCTCATTGAGCAAAACCACGTCGCCCGGATACATGTGATCGAGCGCGTCGTCAAAGACGTGATGCACACGTGTTGCCTGCGGGGCAGGCTGCGCCTTAAAAGGAATGATTTCACAACTACATCTTTTCCGCCGTCGAGCGCTTCTTGAGGCGTGAAGAGCCGAACTGATTTTGTTACGCGCGGTCACGCTCATATCGTTTCTCCATAGTGAAGTTCTTCGCCCCTCACCCCCCTTTTATCGGCCCTTTCCCGCACCAACTTGAGAGTCTTGCCTGCTGCTGCGTCGTATCCGGGCATGGCATCATAAGCGCGTTATGCGCATTTTTTATTGTGGCCAGCTTAGGAATATCGTCTCCCACCACCCGCCACGTCGATCGCCGGCCCTCTACCCACCTTTCCATTCCAGAACTCCTATTCCCGAAATGGAACCCGAGTGCGGGAATTCTTCACTCTGGAATCTGAATGTCGCCTCTTCTTCCTGCAGAACCTGATCTCATCAACTCGTAATTTCAAGGGCCCTCCCAGACAGAGATTAATATTCTCTAAGCAAAAGCTACTTTCGGGGGCAGCCTCTCGGTCCGCTCGGCGGCCAGCGACTTAACTGATTGTCGCGCTTATTGTTCTGCGAAGATCGCGA
>JASHTR010000301.1 GCA_030040455.1 Terriglobia bacterium
CCACCTTGCTGCGGGGGCTGAAGCACCATTGGGCAGGTTCTTCACGCTTACCGCAGTCGAAGCCGGCCATCCATTCCCTGACCGCCATCGTCACGGTCACGGACGAAGGGGGAAGCTCGGGGCGCCTGCGAAAGGATTTCCGGATTCTTCCCCCCGGCGATATCCGCAACTGCCTCGTCGCACTGGCGGAGGATGAAACGCTCTTTGCGAAACTTTTTGATTATCGGTTTAAATCTGGCGCGGGACTGCGAGGGCACAGCTTTGGAAACCTGTTCCTGGCGGCATTAACGGACGTGACCAGGGACTTTGCCAAGGCGGTGCGCGTCTCAGGCGAGATTCTGGCCATTCAAGGAGAGATATTTCCCTCCACCCTTTCCGACGTCCACCTGAAAGCCCGTCTCAAGGATGGCCGCACGCTGTATGGTGAATCACACATCAGCAGAACCAGCGTGCCCATTGAGCGGCTCTCCATCATCCCTAGTCGCTCGAAGCCGCTTTCGGAAGCCCTGGCTGCCATTGAGGCGGCTGATTTGATCACGGTCGGACCTGGATCTCTTTACACTTCCTTGATCCCCAACCTGCTGGTGAAGGGCATCGGAGAGCAAATCGCGCGTTCCAAGGCGCTCCGACTCTATATTGGAAATCTGATGACCCAGCGTGGAGAAACACGGCGTTATAGCGCAGCGGATCATCTGTGTGCCTTGCACGAACACGCCGGGCGCAAGATTTTTGACGCAGCAATCCTCAATTCTGCTGCTTTTCCGCTCGCGATGAAAAAACGCTACTCAGCCCATCGCGCTGAGCCCGTGCTCAATGACGTTGAGAGGATTGAAGCTCTGGGAGTCAAACCGGTGCTGGCCAACCTGCTGGCCGACGATCACGCGGCAAGGCACGATTCACAAAAACTGGCGCGCCTTCTGCTCAGCCTGAAGTCCTGAACGCTTCATGCCCGTTCTACTCCGGCTTTGCAGGGATACGGGCGCCGCGCGAGGAACACGAGCGATGGATCGCGCAGAGTGTTCCGTCTACGGCAACGTTCAGGCGACGCTCCTCTCCGTGTACGAAAGTCCCCCTCAGTTGGTAACGATAAGTAATGCGCCCGGTTATCTCCCGGATGGAAGCATGGGCAGGGATAGCCACGGCAAGCGTTTTTATTGCCGTGGGCTTTTCCCGGGAAAGGCTATGCTGCCGCCCACGAATAAAAAGACAAATTCTCGCTTCCCATCAAGCCGAGAAGGGAGAGCCACCGTGAGGAGAGTATTTCGTCAGCGTCCTGTCCAGCGCCTGCCCTGCTTGCGGAACCCCGACCTTGCCTTTGATTAAAATATCCTGAGGGCTGATCTTCCGGCCATAGAGCTTCTCATTGCTGCCGTTATCCTGCTTGAGCACCGCGCCGTTCAGGGCGACACCGCCAAACAGTCCTCGCGCTCGCGAATAGCTAAGGATTTCCGCGTGCATCTGCGCGTCCGTCTCGGCCGATGCCGAGCGCCCCACGGGACCGCCAGCCACCGAGGCATCTGCACCCAGCGTAACCTTGCTTTGGAGCAGCTTCTTAGCGCCCCCCGGATTCATCACGATGAATACGATGTCCGTGGATTTTCCGCCAATCTGGAATCCAAAGCTGCCACCGCCCATCGTAAACAACGAGGGCGCACCCCACGCACCGTTTCCGCCCCTCCTGCAAACAAGAATGCCGCGCCCGTAGCTGGCGCCGACGCCGAACGCGAACTTAATCTGGGCCGGAACAATTCCCACACAGACCGCTTTATCCAGCAGGGCCCCCGGAATGCCCTTGTCCGGCGACTGCATAATTTCACCGAGCACCGCATTGGCTTTTGCAAGCTGCTTTGCCTGGCCGCTTTCCTTGGCCAGCACCACCCCGCACGACATCAGGCAAAGAATGAGGACCAGTGTATTTTTCATGATCGTCTCCTCACATCAGAATTGTTCATTCCGCATGCACTCAAGACTACCACCACCGTGGCGTATAAAAAACTTTTTTCTCACCTCCCTGAGCGGGTGGCCATCGCGTTGGTTGCAAAGCAGTATGCCGAACACGCGGGTTGATCCCTGTCCGCGATGTCAATCACCGAGGAAGCGCGAAGGCAACATAGACTCCACCCGTCGGCGTGTTGAATGCCGCCTTGGACCCACCTGCTGCAATCACCACATATTGGCGCCCATTCACCTGGTAAGTTGCAGGAGTAGCATTTCCTGCAAAAGGCAGTGGTGCTTCCCAGAGCAATTTCCCACTTCGGGTATCGAACGCGCGGAATTTGTCGTCAAAATTGGTTGCTCCAATGAAGAGCAACCCGCCAGCGGTGACGATGGGTCCACCGTAATTCTCCGTGCCTGTATCTCTCAGTCCCTTTTCGGCGAGTTTGGGATACTCACCTAAGGGAATCTTCCAGACATACTTGCCGGTGCCGAGATCGATTGCATTCAACGTCCCCCAAGGTGGCGCGACGGCTGGATATCCTTGGGGATCCAAGAATTTGTGGTACCCGGTGAAGTGATACTTCATCCTCCCTTCCGGCGGTTGAGCGCTCTGAAGCTCCTTGTTTTGCCCGGTGGCCAGATACTGGATGAGAGCGGATAACTGCTCGCGGGGAAGAGTGGCAAAGCTGGGCATCCTCCCTCTACCCTGGCGGATGGTTCTGGCAATTTCCACTCGGCTGAGGCGATTCCCCACGCCAATCAGCGACGGGAACTCCGGAGGAGACCCGGCCAAATTATCCCCGTGGCAGAGGCTGCAACGACGCAAGTACAACCCCCGAGCGCTCCCTTCCTCGCCGGAATTCTTCGCCAGCGCTCCGGTCCAAGCTACGTCGTTCGCATTCACATAAAGAATTTCTGTCTCCGGATCAACTGCCGGTCCGCCCCATTCCCCGCCACCGTCGAAGCCAGGAAAGATGACGGTTGACTTGCCGACACTAAAAGGCACAAACTGGCCTTCACTGATAAAGCTCTTGAACTGTTGCTCGGCCCATCGGTGAGCCTCGGGCGTCCGGTTCGTCAGCAAAGCTTCGGTTAGAAGCTGGCGCGCAAAGGGGGCTGGCTGAGCAGGCAGGGGCTGCTCGCGAGCGGCCACTTCTCCCGGAACTGTGCTGGGCGGATATTCATGGT
>JASHTR010000021.1 GCA_030040455.1 Terriglobia bacterium
GTCTTTGCGTAGGTTGCACCTTGCACGAAAGGGAACAATGGGCTTGACAGAGGTTGCGCCCGCCTCCCTTGGCCACGTCTATGCCATGATTCTGGCGGGGGGAAGTGGCACGCGTTTCTGGCCGCTTAGTCGCCGGAGGCGGCCCAAACAACTCCTCAAGCTTTTCGGCTCTGAATCTCTCCTCCAGCAGGCCGTTGGGCGACTGGAAGGATTAGTCCCTCCCTCACGCACTTACGTATTCACTAGTAAGACCATCCGATCAGAGGTATGCCACCAGCTTTCTCGGATTCCGTCCAGGCAGATTGTTGCCGAGCCGGCCAGCCGCAACACGGCACCGGCGATTGGGCTGGCCGCCTGCGAGATTCTCCGTCACGACCCGGAAGGAATCATGGTGGTGCTTCCATCGGATCATCTTGTTGCCCGGCCTTCGGTTTTCCGGCGCGCCCTCCAGGCTGGCTGCCAGCTCGCATCGGAAAGAGACTGCTCCGTAGTGATTGGGATCAAGCCCACGCGTCCGGAAACGGGTTATGGCTATATCCGACGGGGAAAAAAAGGGCGCCGCATTGCGGGCCTGGAGGTTTTTCCCGTGCGCCAATTCACGGAGAAGCCTGACGCTCCCGTCGCCCGCCGTTATTTCCGTTCGGGAGATTATCTTTGGAACGGCGGAATGTTCATCTGGAAGGCGTCGCTTCTGATGGCGAATCTTCGCCAGTTTCAGCCTCAAATGGCTCGAGGCCTCGAGAAAATCGCTCGGGCCGGCGGCATTCGGTCCGGAAACGTCCTCAAAGAGATTTATCCTCGGCTTAAAAACCTTTCCATCGACTACGCGCTGATGGAGAAGATTCCAAACATCTTTGCGGTGGCGGCAGATATGGGCTGGAGCGACGTAGGAAGCTGGGCGGCGGCTTACGAACAGAGCCCTCGAGGCAAGGCGGGAAATTCCGCGCCCGCTAATGCCATCCTGCTCGATTCGCACCAAAACATGGTTGTCTCTTCGCGGAAGCTTGTGGCGGCAGTAGGCGTTGAGAACCTGGTGATTGTTGAGACGGAAGACGCCCTTTTGGTGTGCTCTCGGGTGCGCGCGCAGGATGTGGGGAAAATAGTGAAGGAACTTAACCGGCGCGGGTTGAAACATTTATTATGACCCGGGAAATTAAATTCGGCACCGACGGCTGGCGGGCCATCATTGGAGAAGGCTTTGTCTTTGCCAACGTCCGTCGCGTGGCCGTAGCCGCGGCGCGGTATGTCATTGCTGAAGGCAGCGCCAAACAGGGTCTTATTATCGGCTACGACACCCGGTTTCTTTCGCCCGAGAGCGCCGAGCGGGCGGCGGAAGCGGTGGCTGAGGCTGGCGTTCCCGTCATTCTCGCGGACCGCCCGACACCCACGCCGGCCGTGAGCTTCGCCGTGGTTGCGCGCAAGGCTGCCGGTGCCCTCATGATCACTGCCAGCCATAACCCTTATGCGTGGAATGGAATAAAGTTCAAGGCGGCGTATGGAGGCTCGGCCGACCCTTCCATCGTTCATCGGATCGAGGGGCATCTGGACGAATCGGAAATCGGGCCTCGAAGCAGGACCGCCGATATTGAAACCGCCGATCTCATCAGTCCTTACCTCGCGCGAATCAAAGCCAGAGTCAACTTCGAGTGCATCCGTGCTTCGGGCCTGCGCTTTGTGATTGATCCCATGTATGGTGCCGCGCGCGGGGTGATCGTCCGGCTTTTTGACGAAGCCGGCGTCCCTTGCCGGGAGATTCACGGAGAGCGTAACCCGCTGTTTCCGGGGCTCAACCCGGAGCCGATCGAGCCCCACGTCGAAGAGTTGCGACGCGCGGTGGCGGAGGGAAAATATCATGCCGGCCTTGCCACCGACGGAGACGCGGACCGGCTGGGGGCCATCGACCGGAGCGGTGACTTCGTCGACTCGCACAAAATTTTTTCCATTCTCCTCCGCCACTTGGTGGAAGATTCCGGGAAGTGCGGCGAAGTGGCAAGGACGTTTTCAACCACAACGATGATCGATAAAATCGCCCGCAAGCATGGCCTGCCGCTGCACGTCACGCCCATCGGTTTTAAGTACATCTGCGAGCTGATGCGCACACGGAACATCCTGATGGGAGGCGAAGAGAGCGGCGGCATCGGGATCCAAGGCCACATGCCCGAACGCGACGGCATTCTCAACTCTTTGCTCCTGGCGGAAGTGATGGCCGAAAAAGGACGAACGCTCGGCGAGTTGGTCGCGGAACTAAACGAGGAATACGGACCCCACTTCTACGGCCGCGTCGACCTGGAGATCCCGCAAGCTGCTATCCACCGCATCCTTCAACTGGTGAAGAACCACCGGATTACAAGCGTCGCCGGTCATGCGGTGACGGAGTTTCAAGACCTCGACGGCTTCAAGATGCTTTTCGGCGATCCCCTGTGGCTGCTGGTGCGCGCTTCCGGCACGGAAAATATGCTGCGTCTTTACGCCGAGGCGCCTTCAGCAGAAGAAGTGAAAAAGATGTTGGACGAAATGGCGGCGATCGCGCGGAAAGAGTAAAGCGCTTACGACTTCGCATTGCGATCCGATATTTAAAGGTTGTTTGTGGGAGTAGGCGGAGATGAGGCCGGTATTGCTTTCCGCACGCCTTCGAGGACCCCATTCACAAATTCCACCGAATCCGGGGTTGAGAAGCGGCGAGCCAATTCGAGTGCTTCATTGATGACAACGGCGGGAGGATTCTCCGGAACGTGGCACAGCTCGTACACCGCGAGGCGAATGATGTTGCGGTCAACAGCCGCCATGCGCTCCAGGCGCCAGTGCGCGGAATGGGCGCGCGCGAGCGAATCAATCACGCCCACGTGGTTCACGGCGCCTTCGAAGAGCGCGCGGGCGAACCCTCCGGTTTCCGAGTCGAGCTTGCGGGGGGTGAGAAACGTGGAGATGACCTCGGCAGGCGGATGGCAACCGAGGTCCCACTGAAACAGCATTTGAAGTGCGAGTTCGCGGGCTTTGTGCCTTGAAGGCATAAGTGGGCGGCTACTTTCCCGAGAATTTCGGAGAGCGTTTTTCAAGGAAGGCCCGTGTGCCTTCCTTCATGTCCTCCGTTGCGCAGCACAAACCGAAAAGAGAAGCCTCAAGGCGCAGTCCTTCTTGCTGAGTCATCTCCATGCCATGGCTCACCGATTCCATGGCAAACCGGACCGCCAGGGGCGCATTGGCCATGATCTGCCGCGCCAGCGACTCTGCCGTTGCCAGCAGATCCTTTGCCGGGACCACATGGTTCACCAAGCCAATGCGATAGGCTTCATGAGCGGTGATGGGCTCTCCAGCCAGAATGATTTCCATAGCCCTTCCTTTACCCACAAGGCGCGCAAGGCGCTGGCTGCCGCCATAGCCGGGAATGATGCCGATTTTCACTTCCGGCTGGCCAAGGCGGGCATCTTCCGAGGCAATACGCAGCGTGCATGCCATCGCTAACTCGCAACCTCCGCCCAAGGCATAGCCACGAATGGCGGCAATCACAGGCTTGCCGAGGTTCTCCACCAGGTCGAAAAGCTCTTGCCCGCGGTGGGAAGCTTCTTTGCCTTGGATGGCGTCGAGCGTCGCAAGTTCCGAGATATCCGCGCCAGCCGCAAAGGCTCGCTCGCCCTCGCCGCTCAGGATCACCACCCGAACGCCCTTATCTTTTCTGGCCTCCTCCAGGCATGCTTCGAGCTCCTCGAACACCGTGAGATTCAGCGCGTTCAACTTGGAAGGCCGGTTGATGGAAATAAAGGCGATCCCATCGTGTTTTGAAAAAAGCAGCGTTTCATAGTTCATGACAGGCTCGACAGCGAAGCTCCTATGCGAAGTTTTGCTTTGCCGTGCGCGTTCCTCCCGGTTAGGGCGCGTTTGACAGGATATTCCCCTTTGAGTGGATTTTCAAAGATTTCGAAGGAGGGGAAGCGCGGACCTGCTCTTTCTGCGGTTCTCTATACGGGTAAAAGCAAACAGGCCAGGAACTTCAAAACCGGAGGTCTACGCTGCCCGCTGCGAAAAAACGACAATCTTCTTCCGGCTGAATCAAGACGAGATCAGCCCAATCGTGAAAACGACCGATCGATGGTCAGCGAAAGAGTGGCGAGAGCGTTTTCAACGTAGTGGGCCAGCGCGTCGTGGTAGAAGGCGAGGCTACGCTCGCGAATAGCGATTTCAGGTTCCTGGGGAGAAACCAGGTGGTTGATCTCGTGAAGGACAACACTGAGCGTCTTCAGCCGAAGCTGTTCCTTATGAAAGTCTTCAAGGCGGCTGCCTTCCAGAAACTTGGCATCCATTGCCGTGTCGGAAAGAGGAAGGGCTTGCCAGGTCTCAACACGCGCATAGGCGATGTCAATCTCCCCCATGTCTACGCCTCTGAAGGCGTCGTGGGATTCGGCAAACGGCTCTTCTCTTACCACCGGGTGACGGTGCCCCAGGCAGGCGCACACGTTATTCCGGCGCAATTGAATCACCACCAATCCAGGCGCCCGGAACAAAATCTCGTCATAAATTTCGCGGCAATGTCCGGGCGCTTCCAGCCAATCCTGCTCCAACGAGAGGGAGACCTGGCGCGCGCTTCCCGCCTGCCGGGAAGAATGAGCAAGAACGATGAGTGGACGGGAGCGGTCGCCAAAGCGCGTAAGGAGATAGCGCCGCCCCCTGGCCCACTCTCGCCAGCGGAGCGAGCGCGGGCGTGAGTGCAGATAATCCAGGATGAGGGCGGAAGAGATATTTTGCCCGGCGGCCACGTTAATAATCCTCGTCTCCGTAAATGAAGACGCCACCCATCCGCACGTGAACCATGATGATCTGCGTTCCCTGGAGGTTGCTAAAGGAGACGGTTTTGCCAAAGCCGGCGGCGTCATCCGGCATTCCGTGAAGGTCGCTTTGCACGTACCCGAGCCAGGTGCGGGCATCAAGCAACCGCAGCCGATAGACGTTGGGAACGTCGATTTCGACGTCGCCGTAATTCACCCAAAGCACTTCTTTGCCCGTCAGCCCAGCCACGGTCACGTCGCCATCCACGCACTTGAGACGCAAGTTTGCATCGTAAGGCATCCGGATCGTGAAGTTCACGGAAAGTTTTGATTCATCCCGGAAGGGCCGCCAGAACTGCCGCTTCGGATAAACGGCGCGGAGAAAAATGTTATGGTCCCGGCCCTGAAGCTGGACCTTAATCCGAGGGTAGAGCCGGCGGGCTTTCTTCAGCGATCCGGCGCGAACAACCTTCTCGGCCTCGATGGCGAGACGCGGATTGTCCCAACCCTCAATATCAACGTCTCCCATGCGCGTGTTTAAACTGAGAGTACCGTAGGAAAACATGCGGACGGAGTAATGCTCGGTTCGGTGGAACTCGTCAGCACGAAGCGCGAAGGGGGCGAGAGAAAAGATAAGAAGCGAGCCTACACAAAGCAGGCTGCAGCTTCGAACGCGAGGCGTCAAGATCTCCGATGCCGCGGCGGCCTTCATGACCGGCCTTCCTGCCCTTTAGGGGAAGAGATAGCCGCGCTTTACGCTCGATCGCCCTCGAAGCGCGCCTACTCTCCACTATGGTAGTGCGGACCGGCTCGCGGAGCAACCGGAGGTGCAGGGTCACGTCAAAGTCGCGTCTGTATGGAGGGCGGGAGCTTGATCCCGCTTTCTGGAGTTTCTACATTATTCCGAGCCGAAATCATGCCCTCAAGCGGCTTCGCCGCCTGACTTGCGGAAAGGCTTGGCCTTTCCGAACCCCGGCCTTTTCCACCTTCGCCACGAGGCTGTGCCTTGTGTTCCCTGGCTTACCGTGCCCTCCGCCAAACAATTTTCTCCCCATCCACCCGCAGCGGTTCCTCTTCACCCGGTCGCCCCAACCACCATCGTGAACTCGACCAAAGGTAATCTTCCGCCCGAGATGCCAGACCTCCCCGCACTGGGTTTTGATGAAGATAGTTCACCTTCTGCATGAAGAAATTCTCGCTGAATACTGGCAACGCGTTCGAGTGATGGTCCACCACTGAGTGCTCATGACCCCGGCTCTTCGCGGTGGTACGGAGCTTCTCCAGCAGCTCGCGTAACCCCCTGCTTTCAAAGTCGATCGTTGTGGTTGCAGGAGGCCGACCGAGGCGCAGCCTCGGGCCTGAATATCATCCAGCCCGACTACGGAAAGGCACAGCCTTTCCGCAAGTCAGGTGGCAGAGCCACTCCCGGTCACCCGTGTCAGCCAGAAATGTAGAAACTCCAGGTGCGGGAGCTTGCTCCCGCTTTCGAGCCGGAAGCTCGCTTCCGGCTCCTGGCGCCTGCGCAAGCTGCCGCACTCCAAGGCTCCCGCATGCGCGTGGACCTAGCGGGAAGGAGCAAAGTAACCCGAGCGCGCTTCAACGTGCAAACCCTTCTCAATGGGCTTGACGCGGATGTGGCGGAAGCTGCCGTCGTGCGCGGCGTTTGTGGAAATATAGCCCAGGCTATACTGGCTGCGCAGTTCCTTGCTGATTTCCTGAAAGGCCGCGGCCAAATCGCTCGCCTCAAAAGGGAAAAAGGCTTTGCCGCCGGTCTGCTCGGCGAAATATTCTAGTACCCTGTCACCACGCTGGCTGATGCCGCTGCGGTTGGTGCTGACGGCGAAAATGACGGCTTCGGCCCGTTGCGCCATGGCGATCGCCTCGTCGAGTGAGTGCTGGCTCTCGTTGTCGCGGCCGTCGCTGACGATAATCAGGACGCGCCGCAGGTAAGGCTGGGTGAGCGGGGAGAAGATCATTTTCTGCTTACATGCGTAGTAGATGGCGTCAAAGAGGCCTGTTCCCCCGCCTGCCTGAAGCTCGCGAATCGCGTTGCTCAGCTTGTTCACGTCGTCGGTGTAATCCTGAAGGAGCTCCGGCTCGACGTCGAAACTGACCACAAACGCTTTGTCTTCGCCCGGTCGCACGATGTCGTTCAAAAAGTCAATCGCTGCTTGCTTCTCAAAATCCAGCCGCTCGCGAATGCTGTTGCTGGTGTCCACGAGCACCCCGATGCGCAGCGGAAGGTTGGATTCTTGAGTGAAATACGTGATGGTTTGAGGCTTGTTGTCTTCAAACACCTGGAAGTCGCTTTTGGTGAGCCCCAGGACCAGGTGCTTCTTTTTGTCAGTCACGGTGAAAAGCACCGGGACAAGGTTGACGTAAACCTGGATCTTCTGTTTACCGTTTGCGGTGGAGGCCGGAGCCGATTGCGGCTTGGATTGATCTTCTGCGCGACCCATCCTCGAAGCCGAAAAAAGCACCGAACTCAGGAGAAGGAGAACCCATATTCCTCGCCTCGCATTCTTCATGTGGAAATTATAGGAACCGGTTTGCCCTGCGTCAAGAAAGCAGCGCTACGTCACGTTAAAGGGGGTAAGAGTGAAGCAGAGGAAGAACATCGCGAGAGCAACGAGAGCGAGCATTTTGCGTCCCCGGCCGACAGGCTGCTCGTCGATGAGCGGCGCAGGATGACGCAATCCGATAAAGATCATCACCACGGCCCAGAAAATCCATCCTGGCCAGAAAAAGACGCCAAGCGGAAACAGCGCAACAAAGAAGGCGATGGAAACGTAGCGGTGCTTCCGTCCGAAGATGGCGTAGAGGACGTGGCCGCCGTCGAGTTGTCCCATGGGGAGCAGATTCAATGCCGTGGCAAAAAGTCCGACCCACACGCCGCACCCTACGGGCGTCAGCGCCAGGTGGGATGAGGGAAGACCTGGATGGAAGGCGCGCACGGCGAGCAAAAGCGCCAGCGGATGGCTCAGCGTGATGTGCCCCGGTCCCACAAACGCAATGCGGTTGCCAGCGCGCCATGCCGCAACCATCAGCGCCGGGACGGCCACCACAAACCCGGCAATTGGGCCGGAAATGCCCACATCAAAGAGCTCCTGGCGGGTGGCAAGCGGCGACTTGATGCGGATGAAGGCGCCCAGGGTCCCAATCAGCGTAGGCGCGGGTATGAACAGAGGGTAGGTGGCGTCCAGACCATAATGACGGCACGTGAAGTAGTGTCCAAGCTCATGGGCCAGAAGGATGCCAATCAGCGTCACAGCGTATGGCGCTCCGGCTGCCAGTCCGGCGGGATGCCGGATTAAATCCGAGAAGAAGCCCCAAGAGATGTCGAGATCAAAAATGGGCAGGTGGAGCGCGTAGTT
>JASHTR010000022.1 GCA_030040455.1 Terriglobia bacterium
AAGGCAACACAGAGTCGTTTTGCGACTCCTTGGCTTGCTGTGGTCGCTCCGGATTGGCCTAAGGTCGTAACACTGGTACGATTAATCCTCATGCGCCGGGCAAAGGGAGATGAAGTCGCACCAGCGGCAGATAAATCCCGGTTTCGCCTCAAAATGGCCTTGCCGGATGCCACCGGCGACTTCACGCACCTCGTTAAGAGTCTGGTCAAGCTGCTGTGGCGTTCGGACCGTTGATACCGGCTGGTTACTGCTGAAGTTATAGAACGTCAGCCGCACCGGAGTTAGTCCCAACGTCCTTTTTGCCGCGAGCGCATAAACAGAAAGCTGGAGGCTTTTTTCAGCGTCACTCTCGGTTCGGGGGCGGCCGGTTTTGTAGTCGACCAGCTCCACCTCTCCTCTTTCTACAGGATCGAGCAAATTAATTTGATCGATGCGCCCTTCAAGGATCACTCCCTCCAGCTCGAGACGGAAGTTTTGCTCCATCTGAATCCCGGCGCTGTTGAGTGGCAGAGCATTGTGGCGCTCGACGAAGGCGCGGAGCTGCTCAAGGCCCGCCTTGCGATAGGTTTCCGCCTGATATTCATCATCAAACCCCAGATTTCTCCAGTGATCTGAATAGAACTTCTCAATCTCCATAAAGCCCGGCGGCCCCTTGCGGCGCAGCTCAAAATAATGCCTCGCGGTGGCGTGCATCAGGTTGCCAAAGGTGAGCGCCGCCTGGGGCGTCGTCGGGACTTTCAGCACGTGCTGGAATTTGTACTTGAGCGGGCAATCGCAATAATCGCTGATCGAGGTGGCACTGAGGCGGAGTTTCGGCTCCTCCTCGGGGAGCTGGTGGGACCATCGCTCGAGGCGGTGAAGGGTTTCGCTCCCTCCTTCGCTCGCGCTCTCAAACAACCGCCCCTGGCCGGAGCGCGTTCCCCGTTCGGAAAGCTGCCGTCGGATTTCTATGGTGGCCTGGCCGGTCTCTTCAGCTCCTGTGTCCGGGCGATCGCCTGCGCGCTTTCCTTCCAAGCTGGAATGCGGGACTTCAATTTGCTCGATGTCGCGCGCAGCGATTGGGGAATCAGAAAGCAAATCGTGAATAAAGGCAGACTGCTGCTTTTCGGACCGGGAAACGCTCGAAACATAAAGTCGTTGTTGTGCGCGCGTGAGCGCGACGAAAAACAGCCGCCGCTCTTCCTGAAGGTGGATGCCCGGCGGCGGGAGTGGCCCTTTGCGGAGTTCTTGCGGGAACTCGATCACCGGCTTGCGCTCTGTGGCCGGAAACCGGCGAGGCGAGACACTGATGACGAACACAACGGGAAACTCCAGGCCTTTGGCGGCGTGCACGGTCATCATCTGCACTGTGTCCCGCGCATCCACAGCTTCCGGGGCCTCAACCTTTCCTCCTGCTTCTGTGAAGTAATGGAGGTATTCCATGAATTCCGGCAAGCGGCGTGTTTCGCTCTTCTCTTCCCAGGTCTCTAAAAACTCCCGAAAAGCTTCAAGGCGGCGTTGCTCCGAGTCGCCAGGCAGATAACGCCATCCCAGCCGATCGACCAGCAGGTCCATCAGGTTAGAGACGGGAAGCCTCCGGGAGGCTTTGCGCAAGTCGCCGAGAAGACCGGCCAGGCGCTTCCATCCGCTTCTCTCAATCCCTTGGAGAAGCTCCGGGGCGCGACTTCGCTCAATCACGCCCCAAAGCGAAGTCCGGTCCTTGGCTGCCTGCTGCCGGATCGCCTGAGCCAAGGTCTCAGGAAATTCCCACCGCGGATCGAGTAACACGCGCGTAAGGCTGATGCTCTCGTGGGGTGAATGGATCACCTTGAGCCAGGCAATCAGGTCGCGCAGCACGGCCACCTGAAGAATGGAAAGCCCGCGAATGGCGAAGGGAATCTTCCGGCGACGGAATTCCGCAACGAGCGCGTCGCGATAATGATGAGCCCGATAAAGCACGGCCATGCCACCCAAGGCGGTGCCTCGCTGCCGAAGTCGCTCAACCTCTTCGGCGACCCACAAGGCTTCACTCTCAGGGTCACGCGCTTTCAGCAGATAAACGGGGCAACCTTCGCTATTCCTGGAGGCAAGCGGCGGCTTTTCCGCGTAGCGGCTGTTGTGGGCGATCACCGCTCCGGCAGCGCGCAGGATTCGCTGGGTGGAGCGGTAATTCTCGGTGAGATAGACCGTCTGATGGCCGGGAAAAGCCTGGTGAAACATCTGGAACGCGCCGTGAGAAGCGCCACGAAAGCGGTAAATGGCCTGGTCGTCATCGCCCACGGCGGTGATGTTGTAAGGCGGGGGCACGAGGAGTTTCAGAAGCTCCACCTGGCCGTAGTTCGTGTCCTGAAACTCATCAACGAGAACGCTTCGAAAGCGCCCGCGCACTTCCTCAAGGACTTCGGATTTTTGCTTCCAAAGCGCTACGGTTTCGCTCACCAGGCTTCCGAGGCTGGAGGCGCCTGCTTCTTCAATCAGGCGGCGGCTATTGCGAAAAACGCGTGCCAGCTCCTTTTTCTTTATCACCTCATCCCATTCGAAGTTCTCTTCCGCACTGTCCGCGCGCGCGGCTGCTTTAGAGCCGGAATGCCGGCGATGGAATCCCCTTTCGCATTCCTCGACAAAAGCTTCAAAATCCTCCGGCTCAATCAGCTCATCCTGGCACCGGGAGAAGAAGTCGTTGAGATCGTGCAGGAAGGCTCCGGGCTCGGCGAGCTTTTGGTAACGTTCCAGGCCGAGAGCGGCAAGGCGTCGGCGCAGAAAGATCCAAACGTCGATCTTATCGAGAAGCAGGCGATCCACGTGGTGCTTGCGCAGCTCGTGCAGGCAGAATGCATGAAAGGTAGAAATTACGGGGAGAGTGGTGAGGTCCGGAAGGGCTTCGGCCACCCGGCGCGACATTTCCTGGGCTGCCTTTTCGGTGAAGGTGAGGGCAAGGATGCTCTCAGGACGCAGGGGAAAACTGCTTTCGCCGAAGACCTCATTCTCAAGCATTCGAACTATACGCTGGGTGATGACACGGGTCTTCCCGGTGCCGGGCCCGGCAACCACCAGCAATGGCCCTTCACCATGCTCGACAGCCTGTTTTTGCTGCGAATTCAGCTCCAGCATGAAACTGATCCATTTTACCCAATTTTAACGCCCTGCCTGTAACCTCTTCCACCCGCGGCAACGTCAGGATACTATGGAAGCGTCACGCAGGCGATGGGGCGCACCGTAATTCAGCAAGATGATGTAGGAGGAAATGAGAATGGATATCAATAAACTTTCTCGGACGATGAGCGAAAGCCAACTCCGCGGCTGGAGGCAACGTAGGGCCGGGGAAGGCAGGATTGTGTTCTCGGTTGTCACGGCCGTTTTCACCTTGATTGCCGTGTCGCTGCTTTTCCTGCAGGCCCAGCCAGCTTTTCCGGCGCCCACTCCCCAGGCTGGCGAGCAAGGCGGCGGGCAATACCACGGAATGCACCGGCGGGGTCAGGACGAGCTCGGGTATCTGAGCAAGGCCCTTAACCTGACCGCCCAGCAGAAGAAGCAGATCAAGCCCCTTCTTGAAAATCAGCGTAAGGAGATGATGTCCCTCCGGCAAGACACCTCGCTTTCCCGCCAGGACCGGATGTCGAAGTTCATGGCAATCCGCAAGCAGACCATGGACAAGATTCGTCCCCTTCTTACCTCAGACCAGCAAGCAAAGCTCCAACAGATGGAGCAGAGGCGGGAGGAGCGAATGCAGCAGTTTCGGCAAAGGCAGGAAGGAAGCGGAAACCCGGCCACGACACCGCAGAGCCAATAGTAACGCCTTTTCGACTTTTGACTTTGAACTTTCAACTTGATTCTGCGCGTGAGGCTTTTTGACCCTTGGAGGGTCAACCTTCGATGAGTAACTTAAGCATTTCCTGGGGATCAGTGGCGGGAAGCTTGCACTGGAAGTTCCGGCAAACGTAAACCACGGCCTTGCCCCTGGCGGTTTTCATGGGACGAGTGAATTCGGCAAGGCCTGTAATTTCCTCCGACGCGGCATCATCCGGAAGCAGGAGCACGACTTTATTAGGAAGGAACACTTCTCTCAGCGCTCTCAACATGACCTGCGTATCCTCGGCCTGCGGTTTCCCACTGATCACCACTTCGTAGGCAGGTCCGAGGGCAAAATCCAATGCCACCATCCATAACGTATAAGCGGCCGGGGATTCGCCGATCGACGCGCCGAAGGCGGCAGAAAGTTGGGCAGCTTTTTCATCGGTGCGACCGGTCAAGCGGGCGAGGCGCAGCAGGTTGAGCAAGCTCGCGGAGTTCCCCGAGGGGACAGCCCCGTCATAAATCTCTTTCGAGCGCACCAGCACTCTTTCCTGGTTATCCGCCGTGAAGAAGAAGCCGCCTTTGGCTTCATCCCAGAAATGGCGGAGCGCGTAGTCGTTGAGTTCAAGCGCGGTGCGGAGCGCTCTCGGCTCGAACGTCGCCTCATAAAGCTCGATCAGCCCCCAAACCATGAAGGCGTAATCATCCAAGTTGCCCGGAACCGCCGCGTCGCCTTCCCGATATCGATGCAGCAGGCCGCCCTCTGAGGTTCTCATGCGACTTAGAATGAAATCCGCCGCGCGCTGGGCTGCTTCAGCATAGCGCGGTTCTCCAAGCGCCTGCGCGGCCATGGCGCAGGCTGCGATCATCAGGCCGTTCCAGTCGGCAAGAACCTTATCATCTTTGTGCGGATGCACCCTTTTCTCGCGCTCCGCAAAGAGCCTGGCGCGGGCCGATTCCCATCGTTGGTCCCAGTCCGCCTTCGTGATCCCGAGGGCGCCCGCCAGCTCCTCCGGAGTCTTTGCCTGGTGGAGGATATTTTCGCCGCCTGCTTCGCCGCCCATTGGATCGGAGAAATTTCCTTCGGAGCGGACATCGAAGGCGTGAATGACAAAAGCCGCTTCTTCATCACCCAGCAAGTCGCGGATTTCGGCCTCTTTCCAGAGATAAAACTTTCCTTCGACGCCTTCTGAATCCGCGTCCTCAGCGCTCAAAAAGCCCCCCTCTGAATGCGTTAAAGCGCGCGAGACGTAGGCGAGGATTTCGCGCGCAGTTTGCCCATACTCTTTCTTTTTCGTCGCCTGGAATGCTTCCACGTAGGCCATCGTGAGCAACGCCTGGTCGTAGAGCATCTTTTCAAAATGGGGCACGTGCCATTCCTGATCCGTAGAATAGCGGTGAAACCCGAAGCCAAGATGATCGTAAATTCCACCGCGCCGCATGGCAGAGAGCGTGCGTTCGACCATCTCAAGGGAATCGGCGTCTCCCGCGCGCTTCGAGTAGCGCAGCAGAAAGAGGAGGTTATGCGGCGTCGGGAACTTCGGAGTACTTCCGAAGCCCCCGAAGCGCCCGTCAAAGCGCGAGCGAAGTTCCTCGAAGCAGGCATCGAGCGTGGCGGAGCCGAGCGTTCCGGGAGCAGCCGGGGCCGAGACTTTTTCCAAAGCTTCCATGATTTCCTCGGCAGAGCGCATCACGTCATCTTGGCGCGCGAGCCACGTCTCGCGGATGCGAGGGATTAAGCTGAGCATTCCCGGCCGTCCAAAGCGCTCCCTGCGCGGAATGTAGGTGCCGGCAAAGAACGGCTTTTTCTCCGGCGTCATCACGATGGTCAGTGGCCATCCACCGCTGCCCGTCACCATCTGGCAAACGCGCATATAAACGTTGTCGACGTCCGGACGCTCCTCGCGGTCTACCTTGATGGAGATGAACGTTTCGTTCATCAACCTTGCCACCTCTGCATCCTCAAAGGATTCGTGCTCCATCACGTGGCACCAGTGGCAGGTGGAATAGCCGATGGAAAGAAAGATAGGCCTTTTTTCCCGCCGCGCCGCCTCGAAAGCCTCTTCTCCCCAGGGATACCAATCGACCGGGTTATAGGCGTGTTGGAGCAGGTAAGGACTTTTCTCCCCGATCAGCCGGTTCGTCCGGGAACTTGCATTTTGTTGTAGGTTTTCCAGGCCTTGCATATGCTCTCTGCTATGAGCGGGGTAGCAGACTTTTACCTTTCAGAAAGTATGTGGCTTTTCGTCTGGAATTCATGGACAAACCGCAGAGTTTCCAAAGGCGGGAAACCCTGCGCTGCGTTTCTTTCCTGCCACTCACGTTACGGTAGTGGGTCAGTTTGAATCTGTAGAGACGAGCTTACCTCGCCCTATGGCGGCTTAAAGCCGTCTCCACATCAAGCTGATCCGCTACTCACACCCTCAACATGTTACTCCAGGATCGGAGTTCCAGGTATACTCTTTGCCGGTCCGGATGGCGGTTGAGTTCCGGCCTTCACCACAATGTCTTCCGCAAAGGAGCAAATTAAGACCACGCCCCGGCTCAGCCGACTCGGTCTGACGTGCGTGATTTTCTTTACAGTTTCTGGCGGAGCGTATGGCCTGGAGCCTCTCGTCGGCTCCCTGAACCCCGGATGGGCGGTGGCGCTGATCCTCATCACGCCGGTCCTTTGGTGCCTGCCCATTGCGTGGATGGTTTCCGAGCTCTCGAGCGCCTTGCCCGCAGAGGGGGGATATTACACCTGGGTGCGGGAGGGGCTCGGGAATTTCTGGGGGTTCCAGGAAGGCTGGTGGACGCTCTGCTACACGACCGTCGATATGGCCATTTACCCCGTCCTCTTTGTGGACTATTTGGCCTATTTTTACCCGGTTCTGGCTCTGCCATCCCATGGATCGCCCTCGGGCAAGGTGTTTTTCTTCCGCTGGCTGATCGCATTGGCCGTCATTGCCACAGCCTTTGTCGTCAATGCACGTGGGATTCGCGTCGTGGGCAGGAGCTCGGCCCTCGCCACCGCATTGGTTCTCGCACCATTCGCGCTTCTCACCCTTATCGGGTTCCGCCACTGGAGCTCGGTGGAGCGGGCGGTTTCGGCCGTAAGGAGTGGATTAACGCACGGGCAAAGCGCCCATTGGCTTGCTCTCGGGCTCGCCGTCGTCCTATGGAATTATTCCGGCTGGGACAACGTTTCTACGTTTGCCGCCGAAGTGAACCACCCCCAGCGCAACTATCCGATGGCCCTGGCCGCAGCGCAAGTTCTCATTGTGGTGGCTTACATCCTTCCGGTGTTAGCCGGGGTGGGCAAAACCTCCAGTCCTACTCTCTGGAGCGAATCGGCGGGCTGGCCGGAGATTGCACGACTCATGGCCGGAAACTGGCTGGCTGTAGCCGTAGCCGCGATGGGCGTGGTCTCAGCGTGGGCGATGTTCAACAGCCAATTGCTCTATGTTTCCCGCCTGCCCTCCGCCATGGCGCTTGATGGATGGTTCCCATCCGCTTTGGGCCGCATCTCCGTTACAGCGGGTGTTCCCGTCGTTTCACTCGCGCTCTCCTGCGCGGTGGCGGGAATTGCAGCAGCCCTTCCTTTCACCAAGCTCGTGGTGATTGACATCCTTCTCTATTCTGCGGAGCTTCTGCTCGAGTTCCTGGCGCTGATTGTCCTTCGCCTGAAAAGGCCGAAAATGGAGCGACCCTTCCGCGTGCCCTGGGGATTAAGTGGCGTCATTCTTGTCACTGTCTTGCCCCTCAGCCTGGCCGGTGTAGTTGCCATAGCAACCCTGGAAGGTGGTCGGGCAGGGATCTTGCAGATTTCAATCCTCCCCGCAGTCATTCTGAGCGGTATCGTCGTTTACTTCGCAAGACGCGGCCGGACGCGATCGGGCGCATGCGTTCCAACCGGCGGGAAGTAAGCGCATCCCCGGGAATCCGGGCACCGTGCATCGACGAGGAATGGGACCTGATTTGAGGGCTTGATTTGAAACGTCTGTTTACTTTAAGATTACTAACTATAGATGAATATACCGCTCAATTACGATGCCGCTCTCGCGGCCGTTGAAGGCGATCCGGAGCTCCTGGCTGAACTGGTTCGGCTCTTTCTCGAAGACTGCCCAAAGCAAATGGTGGCCCTCCAGCAGGCAGTTGAATTCCGCGACGGCAAATCGATTGAGCGCATTGCTCATAGCCTGAAGGGCGCAATTGGGAGCTTTGCGGCGCGCCCGGCCTACGAAGCGGCGCTGAAGCTTGAAGGGCTGGGCCGGCAGGACGACTTTGCGGGCGCTCGCCAGGCTTGCCTGGATCTTGAAAATGAAGTCGCAAGTCTTACGGCCGCTCTCGGCAACCTGCCGCGAGCGCAGGGGTGAGATGAAAAATCCGCGGGGTGGCGCGTCTACGGCGTTGGTTGCAACGAGCGGGCCGCGCACATGGCACACACGGCCGTGTGTGCGGTACCTCTCAGAATAAAATCGCCCATGACACAACATTCAAAATACATTGCCAGAGCGCTGGTGGTGGATGACGAGCCAGCCATCCGGGAACTCCTTCGAAGGAAGCTTGAGGCTGAAGGCTATGAATGCGTCGACTCTCCGGACGGAGAGGAAGCCCTTGCGCTACTTCGCCGTGAGAGCTTTGACGTGATCCTTTCAGACTTACGCATGCCGGGGATTTCCGGGATGGAGCTTATGCAAAAGGCCCGGCAGGAATTCCCCCACGCCGCATTTTTGCTCGTCACTGGGGAGCAGGACGTGCACGCTGGCATTGAAGCGATGAAGCAAGGGGCCTCGGATTACGTGGTAAAGCCGTTCCATCCCGAGGTCGTCTTGCACAGCGTCACCCAAGCTCTGGCGAGAAAGCGCCTGGA
>JASHTR010000302.1 GCA_030040455.1 Terriglobia bacterium
GCCCGCGGATATTTCCGCAGCCCCGAGTTGACAGCCGAAAGGTTCATTCACAACCCTTTCAGCACCGATCCCACTGCACGACTTTATAAGACCGGGGACTTAGTTCGGCGTCTGCCCGATGGCTCCATAGAGTTCCTTGGCAGGCTCGACCACCAAGTGAAGCTCCGTGGATTCCGTATTGAACTGGGTGAGATCGAAACGGTGCTTGCCCGATACCCTGGTGTTCAGGAGGTGGTTGTTGTCCTGCGTGAAGATGTTCCGGGCGACAAACGCTTGGTCGCGTACGTCACCACCAGCCAGCAGGCCCTCACAGTAACTGCGGTGCGCGAGTTTCTGACTGGAAAGCTGCCTAACTACATGCTGCCGTCTGCCGTGGTTCGGGTGGATACGATACCTCTCACACCCAACGGAAAGGTCGACCGGAAGGCGCTACCAGCTCCTGACGGCCGTAGCGGTCATCCGGAAAAGGAATTTGTGCCCCCACGGACCAACCAGGAGAAGGCTTTGGCGCAAGTCTGGGCTGAAGTCCTGCACCTCGATCGTGTAGGCATCCACGATAATTTATTCGAGCTGGGCGCAGATTCGTTGCATATCTTCCAGATTGCTGCCCGGGCAAGCAAGGTGGGAATCACAATTGCGCCGGCTCAATTTCTTAAGCACCGGACCATCGCTGCCTTATTGGCGCAATTGGATGGCGAAAGTGGCCACGGTGGCAACGGTAAGATCGCTATGCCTTCCATCGTGCCTGTTGCTCGAGAAAAATACAGAATCAAGCCATTTCCTACCTCAACGTAAACGCAAAGAAAGAGACTTCGCGTGTCTCTTGACCAACTTACAACTTCAGTGTCCGCAACTGTGAATCCTGGCAGCCTGGAAACCAATGACGACTTTGTGCTTCCTGCGTCTTTTGGCCAGGAGCGCTACTGGGACTTGGATCGCCAGAAGCCCGGCAATCCCACGTGGATGGTGCCGGTACGCTTTCGTTTACAAGGTCGGCTCCAAGCCGCGCTCGTGGTCCGTGCGTTCAACGAAATTGTGCGACGGCACGAGCCGCTGCGTACGACGTTCACACTCATCGACAGGAAGCTTAGCCAGGTCATCCGACCGTCCCTGACCATTGCGGTGCCGGTAACGGACCTGCGCCACCTTCCAAAGCCGGAGCGCGATCGCGAAGTTGACCGGCTCTCGTTGGAGGAAGCACGACGCGGGTTCGATTTAACTACCGGGCCCCTCATTCGCGTGAGCCTCATCCAGGCAAGTGATGATGAGCACGTCTTGCTGGTCACGCCTCACCATGCGGTTGCAGATTACTGGTCCATCGGCCTCATATCCAATGAATTGGGAGCTCTTTACGAAGCGTACTCCCGCGGGACTCGCCCGATTCTGCCCGAACTGACGGTTCAGTATGGTGACTACGCTGTGTGGCAGCACGAGCAGGCGGACAGCACAATCATGCAGGATGAGCTCGCCTACTGGAAGAAGCAACTCGAAGGCCTTCCTGGGCTCGAAATGCCGTTGGACCGGTCGAGGCCCAGCTCACCTACCTACGATGCCACGATTACTTCCATCTTGTTGCCAGTGAATTTAACCGATGCGATGAAGGAGATTGCCAACCAGGCGGGTTCGACGTTCTTTAACACCATGCTGGCCGCGCTTGGGGTCGTGCTTAGCCAGTACACCGGACAAACGGATTTTGGCGTTGGTACGCAGGTTGCCGGCCGAAACAGCGTGGAACTCGAGCCGCTCATCGGCTTGTTCATCAATACGGTCGTTCTGCGTTTGGACCTGGAAGGTGATCCGAGGTTCATTGAGCTGGCAGGACGAGTCCAGGAAACCGGCGTGCAGTCACTCGCCCACCAGAACGTGCGGTTTGAACAGGTGCTGAGGGAACTTCGCCCCGGCGATTATCCAAGCCATCACGGCCTCTTCCATCTCAATTTCATCTGCCAGCGCGACCCGGTAAAGCCCTTGGAATTTTCTGGGATCAAGCTAACCGTTATCCCTTCAAAATCTCAGGGCGCGCTTTACGACCTCAACGTATTTCTGGTTCTGCGGACGGAGGGCTGGCGTCTGGCGTGTGAATACAATACGGACCTCTTCGAAGCCGCTACGATCAATCAATTGCTGGCTGATTATCGCTTTTTGCTGGAAAACATCCGTGAGAATCCAAACTGCAAAATTTCGGCGTTTCCGTTATGCGAAGGGGCTTTGCGCGCAAGGCAACATCAAGCCGCTGACCTGCCCCCAGACAATCTGCCGGCAAAGAAGGAAACGGCGAAAGCAATGCCTCCGGAATCCCTAGGCGCGGCTGCGGCTTCCGCCGAGGAGGTTGAGGTTTCTGCTTCCTCCGGGGCAGGGTCACCGCCTGCTCCCGAAGAATGCCATGTGATGCCTGCGAGTGCCGTCCAGCGGCGCTTCTGCACACTCGAAGAGATCGCTCCCGGCAATCCTGCCCTGCACATGCGCGCTTGCGTCCGCCTCACAGGAGCGCTTTCTCACGCTGCGCTAGAACGGAGCCTTAACCTTCTTGCGGATCGCCACGAAATCCTTCGTACGACATTTGAGAAAATTGACGATGACTTGGTTCAGGTCATCGCGCCATCACGTCAAATTCACCTCTATGCAACCTCGCTTGAGGATATGAAGAAGGAGGAGCAAGAAGAACAGCTTCGGAAAGAGATACGGGCAGAAACAAGCGCGTCGTTCGATTTGGCCCATGGGCCGTTGCTACGTGCGCACCTGTTTCGTCTTGGCCCGCTCGAAAATTTGCTTGTACTCACGACCCATCATATCGTCGTCGATGGATGGTCACAGAATGTGATTCAGCGGGACTTGTGGACAACTTACGAAGCGCTGGTGAATGGCTGTGAGCCATCCCTACCACGACTCACCATTCAATACGCCGATTTCGTGCGCTGGCAGCAGGACTGGCT
>JASHTR010000303.1 GCA_030040455.1 Terriglobia bacterium
TTTCTCATACGTGCATCCTGGGACTGGACGATTTGAATTCGTTGGCACGCTTCACTCATCTTCCCAACCTGCGCTACCATTCGGAAGATTGAGGATCGGGACAGAGCTCGTATACGCGCGGCTTCGGGGATGAGCTCCCTTTTATACTGCGCAGCTTGGCCCTCTCCGGCTTCCTTCATTACTTTAGCGAAGACGCATCGCGGTGTTTTTCCGAGAATTTCTGCCAAGTTCCTGCCAGGTTCCTGCTTGACTCAGGGACAGGTCTGAGTTAAAAACTATTTGTCTGGTTGATTTGGGAAGCCGGTGAGAATCCGGCACGGCCCCGCCACTGTAAGCGCGGAGAACCGAAGCGATCGAGGCCACTGCCCCGCACTGCGGGGTGGGAAGGCAGCTTAGGTTCGACGATGCGCGAGTCAGGAGACCGGCCAGGCACCCACAGCAGCATCAATCGGCTTCGATGGGAGAGTCGATGAGCCTTTTGGACCAACTCCTGTATTTCGAGAACGCTCTTTGTGTCTTTCCCATCAGAAGCGCAGGAAGTATTAAGGCCATGCCGCCGACTTCGGCGCGAACGATAACGCTTGTGCTGGGTGGCGCGCGCAGCGGGAAGAGCCGCTATGCGCAGGAACTGGCTTTGGCCTACCGGAAGGTTGTGTTCGTAGCCACGGCGCGGCCTGACGATTCGGAAATGCGGCGCAAGATTGCCGCGCACCGCCGGCAGCGGCCGGCCTCATGGAAGACGGTTGAGGCAGCGAACGATTTAGACCGCGTCATTCAGGAAGAGAGTGCCGATGTATTGCTGGTCGATTGCCTCACGCTCTATATGGCTAACCTCATGAGCGACGGGAAGGGCAGGCGGCGTGGGGTTCGGCTTCGCATACAGCAGCTCTGCAAAGCAATTCAGGCGTCACGGGCTTCCATGATCCTGGTTTCGAACGAAGTGGGAAGCGGGATCGTTCCTGCTTTCCGAAGCGGGCGTGACTACCGGGATTTTCTCGGCGAATTGAACCAGAGAATTGCCCGGCTGGCTGACCGCGTGGTTCTGATGGTGGCGGGGATTGCAGTAACCGTTAAGGGCGGAGGCAGTGGCTTGGTGTCCGGCTTCGCAGACGAAACCCGCAGGGAAGCTTAACAACACCATCGACAAAAAATTGTCGATCTCCCGCTGCCCGTAACGCCAGCGCCCGAGGCGGCATTTCCTGCGAGTGGAATCACACAGAAAGCACGGAGCAGGGCAGCATCGACCCAAAGAGAATGACATCCACTGCGAATTACACCAGAATTTTTGACAGTATCGCTGCTGTGCCATCCCTGGCGCCCGAGTGGCGTGCTCGCGCGATGGCACGCTTGAATAGTCTCACCAAGCCTTTGGAAAGCCTTGGGCGCCTGGAGGAGATCGCAGCCCGGCTGGTAGAAATCCTCGAGGAAGAGCATCCGCAGTGCTCGCGTAAGATCATCTTCACGCTGGCCGCCGACCACGGCGTTACGGAAGAAGGAGTCAGCGCGTATCCGAAAGCTGTAACCCGCCAAATGGTGCTGAACTTTCTTTCGGGGGGAGCAGCCATCAACGTTCTCTCGCGGCATTGCGGCGTCGAGATGGTCATAGTCGATATCGGAGTCGAGAGCGAGTTCGGCGACGTGGCCGGCCTGGTCAAAGCGAAAGTCAGGCCAGGGACTAGGAACTTCACTCGCGGTCCGGCGATGACTGAGAGTGAGCTCCATTTAGCTCTGGCCGTGGGGCTTGACTTAGCTGCCATCGCAAAGAAAAAAGGCTACACCCTTGTCGGCACGGGCGAGATGGGAATTGGCAACACGACGGCCGCGAGCGCGATTACTGCTGTCCTGACGGGACGCTCGGCGGCTGAAGTTACGGGCCGAGGCGCCGGTTTGGATGACCAGGGCCTCAAAAACAAAATCGCTGTTATTGAGCGTGCACTGGCAGCAAACAATCCTGATCCAGCTAAGCCTCTTGACGTGCTGCGCCAAGTGGGAGGTCTGGAGATTGCCGGGTTGACAGGGTTAATGATCGGCTGTGCTTGCCGCAGAATTCCGGTGGTCGTCGATGGGTTTATTTCAACCGCTGCCGCGGCTGTTGCGTGCGCGCTCCAGCCGAAGGTCAGATCGTTCCTGTTTGCCGGCCATAAATCAAGTGAGCCGGGACATTTGGCGCTGCTGAATTTCCTTGGAGCGCCGCCGCTGCTGGACCTTGAAATGAGGCTGGGAGAAGGAACGGGGGCGGCATTGGCGATGAGCATCATTGAAGCTGCCGTGAAGCTCTTCAACGAAATGGCAACTTTCTCGTCAGCAGGCGTGAGTGAGGCCGTGGGATGAAGCAACTCGCTCGCCGCTTTCTGACGGCGGTCGGATTTTTAACCAGGATTCCTGTGCCCTGGGAAATGCAGGCGGGGCCGGAAGCTCTGGGCGCTTCGGCCGTATTTTTCCCGGCCGTGGGGCTGCTCATCGGCGCGGGAGCGGTGGTCTTGAATCATATTTGTTCACGACGCTTACCTCACGATGCGGTGGTCATCATCATCCTTGTCTTTTTTGTGGTCATTACGGGCGGCCTCCACGAGGATGCGCTGGCGGACGCCGCGGATGGGTTCGGCGGAGGGTGGGAAAAGCAGCAGGTTCTCAAAATCATGCGCGATAGCCGGATCGGAAGCTTCGGCGCGCTCGCCATTGCGCTCGGGTTGCTGGCCCGTTTTGTTTTCATGGCCAATCTTCCGGTCGGGCAGTTGGACAGCTATCTGGTTGCAGGCCAGGTGACCAGCCGCTGGACGGCGCTGCCCTTGGCCTTCTTTCTATCTCCGGCGCGCAATCCAGGCGATGGCCAGGGAACCCTGGTCGCCCAAAAGATTACGGCGGTTTCGCTGGTTATAGGAACTATCTTCACGGCTGGGGTGGCAGGGGTTGTGTTGGGCATCAAGGCGGTGTGGATACTTGGGGCCGTGTTCGCGGTTACCGCGGCGAGCGGAGTCTATTACCAGCGCCGGATTCGCGGCGTGACTGGCGATTGCCTGGGAGCAACCAATCAGATTACTGAAGTAGCGGTTTATTTAACGGGTCTCGTCCTGCGATGAAGAGGACAGGGAAGATGAGGGCGTGGAGCAATAGGGCACCGGTTGGGGCGAAGTGCCGTCTGCTTCTCGTTAGGCACGCGACCGCGCAAGGCAATGGCCGTTTCCAGGGCCAGCATGATGTTGCCCTCACTGCGGCTGGCCGTCGGGGGCTGGAGCCTCTAGTTAAAAAATGCTCGCAGTATCCAGTGAGGGTCATCTATTCGAGTGATTTACGCCGTGCCCGCGATACGGCTGAAGCGATTGCTCGGGAGTTTGATCTGGAAGTAAAGGTTCGGAGCGATCTTCGTGAGATGAGTTTCGGCCCGTGGGAAGGGCTGTCGTGGAAGCAGGTGACGAGCCGCTTTCCGCGCGCAGCCCGTTTGTGGGCAGAACGTTTCCCGCATCATGCCATTCCCGGGGGCGAGCCTTTCAGGGACTTCAAGAGACGTGTTGCACAGGCCGTGCGAGAGATCGTCAGGGTGAACCCTGGCCGATGTGCGGTGATTGTCAGCCACGCGGGAGTGATCCGGGTGGCACTGGCACGAGTCCTGGGTTTGCCGGACCGAAACCTGTTCCGGCTTGAGCAGGACCCATGCGCCGTAAATGTAATCGATGTCTTTGACGATGGCGCAATCGTGCGGCTTATGAATGGCTAACGTAAGCGAGGGAAAGCGTGACCGCAAGCATCATCAAGCGAGCCGTCGGCCTATGGGTCTTGGTCCTGCTGGCCTGCGTGCCGATTCTGGCCTTCCGGCAAGTGACCGACGAACTCGGACGACGAGTGACAGTTCCCGACGATCCTCACCGGATCGTCTGCCTTGCGCCGAGCGTTACGGAAACAGTTTATGCTCTCGGCCTCGGAAACGAGGTGGTTGGCGTTACCGACTACACAGACTACCCACCCGAAGCGAGGAGCAAGCCGAGTGTAGGCGGCCCGGACAATCCATCGCTTGAGAAGATTGTTTCTCTGCGTCCCGACCTGGTCATCGCTTCGGGAGGGCTGAGCGGTGAGAAGGTTGCGGAAGAGCTCGGGCATTTAGGGCTGCCAGTCTACCTGATAAACCCTCAGAGCCTCGAGGGAATCTTGGCAACCATCGAGCACTTGGGTACAGCGCTTCATCGCGCGATGGCTGCAGAGGCTCTGGTCACGCGGTTAGAGCAGCGCCAAGCAGCGATTTCGGCTCGCGTGGCGGGCTTGCCGCGGCCCAAAGTTTTGGTGGTGATCTGGTACGATCCGGTGACCACGGCGGGAAGGAAGTCGTTCATCACC